>JAGVUD010000115.1 GCA_019136435.1 Armatimonadota bacterium
GCGGCCCTTGAGATCGAGCAGAGCATAGCCCACGAGTTGACCCGGCCCGTGGTAGGTGACATCCCCGCCGCGTTCGGACTCGTAAAACTCAACGCCCCTCTCTGCAAGAGCCTGACGCGACACCAGCAGATGGCCGGGCTGCGCCGCACGCCCCATTGTGATGACCGGAGCATGCTCCAGAAGCAGCAGCGTTTCGGCGCGCCGGCCCTCCCGTATCTCGGCGCAAAGCCTGTGCTGAAGGGCAAGCCCCTCGCCGTATGTCAGACGGGAGATGTTGAATACCTCGATTGTGCTCGCGCGTGACACGACTGGGATTATACGCCAACCGAAACAGCGGGCTGGTAACTTTGGGCGCCGGGCTCTAGAATGACAGAAGACACTTTACGATACCGGGGGGACGAATTGGCGGCAAGAGGTCCATTGATCGGCGTTACATCGGGAGCGAGCGCTGCCTCGCGCAGATTTCGGGCGGACTATCGGATTGCGCTTCGCGAGTGCGGGGCAAGGACGGTGCTTCTGACACCGGAAGACGGCGAGACAGCCGCGCGGTGCCAGGGCATCGTCTTCACCGGGGGATACGACATCCACCCGTCGCTCTATCCCCGGCGCGCGGCGGACCGCGAGCTGACGGACGAAGAGATCATCCAGCGCTACAAGCTGGAGGGAGACGATCCGCGCGACGCTTTCGAACTTCCTCTGGCGCGGGAAGCGATCGCACAGGGGATTCCGGCGCTTGGCATCTGCCGCGGCTTTCAGGTTTTCAACGTCGCGGCGGGCGGCGGAATGATCCCGGACATTCCGAGCTGCCTTGGGGACAGCGTCCGGCACAGGGCCCCCAAAGGCGAGCGCATCCGCCACGCCATTGAAGCAGCACGGGGCAGCCTGCTGGCAAGCGTTCTGGGTTCGCAAGAGCCCGAGGTGAACACGTACCATCATCAGGGAGTCACCGATGCCGAGATAGCATCCGGAATGAAGGCGACGGCGCGGGCGGGCGACGGCCTCATCGAGGCGATCGAACTTGACGGGCACCCGTTTCTGGTGGGCGTCCAGTGGCATCCCGAACGCCGGAAAGACCCCGACGTGAAGGAGCGGTTCCGGGGGCTGTTCGAGGCGTTCGTGGACGCCGCTCGCGAGCGCAGTGGGTGACCGCCAGACCGGCGTAGCGCGGCCAGGGAGTCAGGCTCCCCAGAAACTATACGTCTGGATGCCGAGCACAAGGCCCACCAGGCTCCAGAGACTTCCGGCCACGCACTGCCCGAGGATGAGCCCGAGGAAGAACGGCAGGAAGAACCGGTACTGCCTGAGCCCTCCGAAACGCAGGATGTTGCTCTTCAGCACCCAGGCGATGAGCATGGGCATCCAGACGAGGTTCATGGACCAGCTTCCCGAGATCGCGTAGCCGATGGGGTGGAATGGGAAGCCGAAGAAGGTGTTTCGGAGTATCCCCAGCACGAGCGCGGCTGCAAAGCCTACGGCGATGGCGTAGTTCGCCTGCACATTGGCCGGAAGCGGCCCGGTGAAGCGCAGCGCAAGCTGGTTGTAGTTCTCCCAGCCGAACCCCACGCCCTGATAGAACTTCGCCGCCGTGCCGTAGCGGTAGGCGCAATCGAGGAACGACCAGAACGCAGTGAGCGTGCCGAGCAACACCGCCGCCAGCATAAACGCGACCCACCTGCGCTCGGCCGACCGCGTGTTGTGCGCCGCCTTGAGGCCCTCCGCCATAACCGGCATGGGGTGGCTGCGGTAGGCGCGGTTGAACCACCAGAACCAGTTGAGCGCGGTGAGGTCGCGCCCGCTGAGGTTGGCCGTGCCGATGCCCTGGCTGAGCATGTTGTCCGGCCCGGAGAAGTGGACGTCGTGCACCGGCGGCCCCAACTCGGCCCGGATGCGGGTGATGGCAACGGACATGGCGAAGTAAAGGAACCACGCCAGCAGCGCGAGCCAGAGAGACATGCCCGCCCTCACGAAGAACCAGACCAGGAAGACCGATGCGGCCCCGATGATCAGCAGGCAGGCCCGGTCGCTGATGCCCTGCTCGGAATCGCCCGGCTCGGTCTCGCGGCCGAAGGCGCGCCGGAAGACGCTGGCAATGTAGCGGCGGCCATTCCAGGCGAGAATGACAATGATGGCAAGATAGCCGCCGTAGCCCTGCTCGCGGATGAACGGAAACTGCGGCGTCGCATCCCACCCCTGCGCGTTCGCCAGTACCATCTGCCCCTTCCAGAACAGATAGAAGAACCAGCACGAGAAGAGCAGATCCACCGGCAACAGGTAACCGAGCCCGATGGCGAACGGGTAGTAGGATATCGGAAACCAGTCCACCGCGTTCCAGGGCTTGTTGACGATGAACGGCTTCATGTCCTGATGCTTGACGATAAGCTCGGGGATGTTGGGCCAGATGTAGTGCAGCCCGTTCAGCAGGTCAATGCCCGCCGCGAGCGCGAAACCCATCCAGAACAGCCTGTTGCGCCACAGAGCGCCCCCCGGAGCGGTCATCTGCAGCGGAAGTTCGACGACCGGGTAGGTCAGCCGCTCCCGCTCCACCCACTGCCGCCGCACCAGAATTGAGAGGCACATCATCACCAGGCACATGGCGAGGATGCAGGCGCTCCAGCAGGCCACGGGGATCATCCAGGCGCGAAGCGCCACCGCCGAGTAGAGGGTGGAATTGCCTCCGTAGTACCCCGCCAGCGCACGCGTGTCCTTGATCGCCATCCAGTCGGGCTGGAACCTGCCGAACATCTCCACGAACTGGTTCGACGGCGTGTTGAACCAGGCGACGTGCCCCATAAGCTGAATGAGCACCGGGATGAAGTCGTGTCCCGCCAGCGCCGAGCCGATGGCGACCATCGTGTAGACGGCCATCAGCTCGGCCTGACCAAGCGCCCATGCACGGCGCAGGCGGCGCACGAAGTTGTTGGCGATGATGAGGACGGCGAGCAGGAAGACGGCGTTCGCGAACAGGCTGATGGAGGTGGGGTACGGGCCGTTGCGCACCTTCTCCATGTGGGTGACCCACCAGCTATTGGGCGGAATCAGCAGCAGGCCCAGCACGAGCGCGCGGATCCCCATGGCGCCCGGTGGCCGGGCGCCCGGTGGAGTGCTCTGCCTGTTTTCGTCTTCTGGTTCCGCGCCCGAGCGACGGATGCTGCGTTCCGGGATCATGCTCTCATCAGGTCACGACAGGCGCCCGGTCTCAGTGTGTGAGCAGGCTCGCGGATGCGCTGGTGACGGTTTGAGAGCTTTCGACGCCGGCCGGGTCTTTTCCTGCCCTGAGGCAGGCGGCGCTAGAGCCGGGCAATGACGCGGACGTTGAGTACGCCCGCGGACTCCAGAAGCGCCGCAACCTGCTTCTCGCCGTTCGCGGCGGCGCGCTCGAGCAGATCGGCTTCGGCGGCGGCTTCGCGGATAGACTGCTCGGCGGCAACGCGCGCGCGGGATTCGAGGTCTTTGTCGCCGCGCGAGAGCAGGCCCAGCCTGCGGTCATACACGCGGGTCGCGCCGTTGTCGAGGCGGACGTTCAGCAGTTCGGGCTTTGGCAACCGGACAACAACCGTGTTCCCCTTCACTGAGATGTCTTTGTCATCGAGACGCGACAGATCGAACCCGGCGGTCACCTCGCCCTGCGCCATCAGCAGGATGCGGTCGCCGAAGAAGAACTGCTGGAAGGCGTTGCCGTCCGTGCCAGCCTCCACGACCTTGTCAATGGAATATGAGGCGGTCTCGAGCCGGTTGAGGTCACGCATCTGGCGGATCACCTCGGCCCGTGAAGCATCCACGCGAAGGCCGGGACGCGAGAACTGGCGCAGGACGCTCTGATAACCCAGCACGGCCGTCAGAACGAACGCAAGCGCAACCGCGGGCAGAACGAGCGCCGCGTAGAGCAGGGGTCTGGTTTTGATCAAGGGTCCGTCCTCCGTTACGCGCTTCATGCGTGTTTGCGAGTGCCATCCACGCCCGGCGCGGCCACAATATAAGACGCTGAGACAGCCCTGGGAGTTTCCGCCCTTGCTAGCCAGCCGCCCCGTCATGTGTCATACAGTGAGGACACCAGGAGGCGCCCGTTGCAGGGTAGCCCGAGACACCGGCGGCGGCCGGTAATGCTGGAAAGAGGATGGCATTGATGAGATTACCGTTCTTTCTGACAATAGCGGCCATTGTGACTGCCGCGGCGACCCCGGGACACACGGAGGCATGTGTTTCGGTCCCCGCCAACTCGTCTCTGGACGTTCGGATGCGCGTGGAATGTGAGCCTCCGGCGGGCGATTGGACAACGCCGGCGGCGATTCGAGCGGGTGAAGGCTGGCAGGCCGTCACCGAACGCGGGTTCCGGATGACGCTCACACCGCACGGCGCGCAAGCCTGGCGGGTGAACGTGTCACGCGACGGCGGATCGGCCTTTCGCCTTCTGAAGATCGAGGCCGAGGTGCGGGCTCCGCTGGAAGGCATAACGGCGGTCTGGGACACTCAGGCCCCGCCCGCGCAGTCCATCTTCCGCAGAACGCCCGAGATAGACTTCTCGATTGTCACCCGGCCCAACCTCGGAATTCCGCTGCTTGTGGCGGTGGATCATTACGGCAACAACCGCCTCGCCGCCGGCTGGCTGGATCAGGACTGCGTGTCGGAGGTGGCAGGGCGGCGCGACGGGCTGAACTATCTCGTTACACTGCGCGTGCTCGGTGACGCGAAGGTGATGAAGACATCGCACGCGGCGCACATCTACCTTGATCGCGAGCGCTCCGGCTGGTTTGACACCGTCCGAGCTTACGCCTCGCGCGCGGGTGAGCTGTCCGGATACGAGCCGAACCCGATTCCGGACGGGGCGCGCAAGCCGCTCTATTCGACGCGGTATCCGTTTTCGGACGCCATTGACGAGAAGACGGTAACTCAAAACGCCGCGCTGGCGGCTGAGATGGGGGTGCGGCAGTTCGTGATAGACGTCGGCTGGTCCACGACCCGAAGCTGGGCGGACAAGAGCGGGGATTACGGCGACTACACAGGCGCCCCGGGCAAGTTCCCCAACCTGCGCCAGACCATTGACGAGTTGAAGAAGAAGCACGGGATGCGGGTCATTCTGTGGGCGGCGCCGACGTGGATCGGAGAAGGCTCCAGAGCCTTCGACAAGGTCAGGGACTATCGCGTGAAGTGGCCGGGCGGCGATTACGACCGCAACCTGTGCCCTCGCAGCCCCGAAGCGCGCGAGTTCATCGCCGGCAGCCTGGAGCGCGCCATCCGCGACTACGGGGCGGACGGGCTCTGGATGGACTTCGTTGACACGTTCTACGACACCTGCGACGCACCGCACACGCACGACGTGCCAGAGTTTCATCGGGGACTGGAGTTGCTCGAGGCGGAGATCTGGAAGCGGGTCCGCCGCGCGAACCCCGAGGCCACAGTCGAGTATCGCATCCCGTTCGCAAACATCTTCACAAAGCAGCACGCCAACGTCTACGAGACGACGTACAGCCCCGACGACTTTCACGCGAACCGGCTGCTCGGAGTGTCGCTGCGGGCGTATTCGGACGGTGTGTTGACCAAGAGCGACCCCGTCTACTGGCTGGGGGATGCTCATCACGAGCAGGTTGGGCGGCACATGATGACGTCCATTTTCCTTGGCCCGCCCGCGATTTCGGGCGACCTGAGAAAGATGAGCAAGGAGCGCCGCGAACAGATCGCCGGGTGGCTGAAATACTACAACGACAACCGGGACGACCTGGCGGGAGGCGATTTCGCTCCGTTCGGCGAGTCGTTCCACAACCCGGATCTGCGGATCGTTGGGAAGAACCGGGCCTTCGTCTATCTGGCGACGAAGCAGTCGCGCACCATCGAGATTCCGAAGCAGCTCAGCGAGCTGCACATTCACAACTCGAACCCGCCGGAGAACGGCCAGCTACGGCTTGAGGTGCACGGGCTGGCGGATGGCGCGTACAAGGGCATCTACTACAGCTGCTTCATGAAAACCGACCGGCAGGAAGACTTCGTCTGCAAAGACGGGCGCATGGTGGTAAACACCGACATGCCCACCGGCGGGGTGCTGGTGCTGCGCAAGCAGTAAGGCGGCTACAGCCGGCCTTCCAGGAGAAGCGCTTTGGCGTCCATGTAATACCGGAAGTTGTCCCACGAGACGTCGGGCGGGACGGTGTGGTCCACGGTGGGGATGAAGCCGCCCTGTTCCACCAGCGGTTGCAGCTCCAGCAGATGCGCGCGGATGGCCTCCGGGCCCTTCGCCAGTTCGCGCTTGTCCACGCCGCCCGATAGCCGCAAGCCCTGCCCGAACTCGCGGCGCAGACGCACCGGGTCCATGTCCGCCGCGCGTTCGAGCGGCCATAGCATGTCGATCCCGGCGTCCATCAGCATCGGGACGAGCACGCTCGGGTTTCCGTCGGAGTCGAGCCAGACGTAGCGCGCGCCGCTCGACTTGAGGAACTCGACCAGGCGCTTAAGGTGGGGGTATATGAAGGTGCGGAAGGTATCGGGGGAGAGCAGCGGCCCGGTCTTCATTGCGAAGTCTTCGTTCAGCGTGAAGTATTCGACGTCGGTTTCGCGCAGGACGGGCCGGGCGGCCTCGATGGTGAAATCGCAGAAGAATTCCATCATCTCGTGGGCCAGGCGGGGGTTGTCGTACCAGGCAAAAGAGAGGTTCTCGGTGCCCATCCACTCCCGCGCGCGCCAGTAGAAGCCGGTCGCCGCGCAGTTGCGCCCGAGCACGAGGACGTCGTCGCGCTCTTTCCACGACGGCAGGAGCTTGTCGCGCTCAACAGCCGGGTGGCGGCAGTCGAGGTCTGCGACGTAGCGTGCTTTGAGCTTGCGGAAGTCCGCGAGCGTCTTGACAGGGAACGACAGGTACTGGTCCATGCACACGCGCCCGCCACTGATGCTACCTTCGATCAGAGCGCGGCGCACGATGCCGTTCGAGTCGCGGAACACCTCGTGGCGCTCGGTGCGTTCCAGCACCTTGTGCTCGAATGGCGGGATCATCCCGAAGTTGACGTTGATGAACTCGCGGCGGTCCATCCCGAGCTTCGGCTCGCCCGCGAACCAGTCGAAGTGCAGGTCTTCGGGCATCCCCTCGCCGCGCCAGCGCTCGATGGTCTGCGGCCAGACGCCGAGTTCGTGGTTGGGCACGCGGTCGAACGGGCCGTAGTCCATCACCGCGAGGAACCGCTCCCGGCCTGTCATTTCAGGCCCTGTCATTTCAGGCCGAGCCGCTTGCGCCCATCGGGGCACAGCTCGAGCACGGAGCACTCCGGACAGTTCGGGGAGCGGGCGATGCAGATGGCGCGGCCGTGCCACACCATCAGATGCCCGTACATCGGCCAGTCGTCCTTGTCGATAATCTTCATCAGCTCGAACTCGATTTTGACGGGGTCGTCGGACGCAGTGAGACCGAGGCGCTGGCTGATGCGGCGGCAGTGCGTGTCCACGATGACGCCGCCGCCGGTGAAGCAGATGACGCCGCCGCCGGTGAAGCAGGTTCCGAGCACCACGTTGGCCGTCTTCCGCCCGACCCCGCGCAGCCCGGTCAGCTCCTCCAGCGTGTCCGGAACCTCGCCGCCGTGCAGTGCGACGATGTCGCGCGACATCTCGATGAGCGACTTCGCCTTCTGCCGGAAGAACCCGAGCGGGTGGACAAGCGCCTCAACTTCGGCCGCGTCGGCCTCGGCCATCGCCTCCGGCGACGGCCAGCGGCGGAAAAGCTCGGGCGTGACGGTGTTGACCTTCGCGTCCGTGCACTGGGCGGCAAGGATGGTGGCCGAGAGCAGCTCGAACGGGCTGCGGTGATCGAGCGTGCAGCAGGCGTCCGGGTAGGTCTCTTTGAGCAGCCGGACGATGTCGGCTGCGCGCTGGCGTTTGGTCTTGAGGGACTCGGGCGGCATCAACGGGACCCTTTCGTTCGCGACGCGCGCAGGAGGTCGAAAAGGCGGGAGGGCAGCACGGGCTCGTAGTCCGGACCCAGCAGCCGCACGGCATCGGCCACAACCTGCGGGGAGTTGAACCAATTGATCAGGCAGACGTGCACAAACGACGGGCGCGCGGCGGGGGTGGCGGAACGGACCGCATCGGCGAACTCCTTCGCGCTGTTCTCGTCCGGCGCTCCGTGGCCCGGCGCAACGACGGCGCGCACAACCGGCGTGCCGGTTGAGGTGAACAGCGCCGCATCGGACGAGAACACCCCGCGCGCCGGGCCGTAGTCACCAAGGATGCCGTCCATGGCCGGAATCGCCTTCGCCCATTCGTCAAAGTCGGCTCGCGTCCACGGCACGCCGCTGGTATCGCCCAGATGCGCGGCGCGCAATCCGGACGCATTCATCCCCAGACCCGTCAGCTTGAGATACTCGGAGTACAGGGCGGAGTGGTTGGCGTAGAGATCGCGGCCGTACAGCGCGGGCGTCATCAGTCCGGTTCCCGCCGTCGAACAGACGAACTCGTCGTTGTCCGTTTTTGTCGCCATCAGGTCCTCGACGACGTCCGGTATCAGCTCCGCCGCCGACGGGCTGAGCGACCATGCGAGCGGGACTTTTCCGCGCGCCGGGTTGCCCCACCACTGCGCGCTTCGGAAATACTGCTGCAGATACTGCAGGTTGTCGCCGTCCGTGAAGGTGAAGCAGACGTACACCTTGCCCGTGAGCGGCGCCGCAGCAGGCCGGGGCGGCCTGGCCGCGGGCAGGCGGAACGGCAGCCCGGAGTGGACGGTGAGGTTGAAGCACCCATCCGTGACAACGATGAACTTGCCCCGGAGACTGGCAAGACGCTGGAGGTCCGCCTCTGAAACACGCCCGGCCGGCTGCTCGCCGTACCCTCCCCAGCACCCCATCAGGGGTGAGTTCGGTTCGGTCTCATCCAGGAACCGCAGGCACTTCTCCTCGGCGGCGGCGCTCATCTCGGCGCTGATCCAGACAGGCATGATGCGGTTGGCGACAAGGTAGTCGCGCATCACGATATGGGTGGGACAGGTAATCGCGAGCGCGCGATGGTTCGCCTTCGGCCAGAGTTCCCGGTACGCCCACTCGTACGATTCGGCGGCGGTCTTCAGCTTGCCGCGCGCGTCGAACAGCACGGGCAGACGCAGCTTCTCGTTCAGTTGCGGGGTGACGGGAAGCGCGTCGTTCAGCGCGCAGTAGAGCGTGAGGGCGTTCAGCTTGTGGAGGGCGGCGGGATCGCTCTTGAGGTTGCTCCCATACAGCGCCGCGCCGCGGACGCAGTCCTTGAACGCCGCCACGAGGCTGAGCGAGTCCTCGACATCGCGCAAAACGTGCCCGCGCGCCTTGAGTCCTTCGACGCTCTTCGGAATGCCTGCTGGCCCGTGCCATCCCGGATTCTGCGTAATGTAGATGCGTGGCTGCTTGCGGTTGACGAGCCCCTGCAGGACCGTGAGAGCCAGGCGCTCGTCGTCGGGGCTGTTCAGAAGGTTGACGTGCAGCAGTTCGCGCACGGGCGCGGGCGACTTCGCAAATGCGGGGAGTTTGCGGCCCAGGCGGGCACGGGCGAGAGCGTTGCCCTCACCCGCGCCCAGAACCACTCCCGGCAGAGCCACGAGGAGCGCGCAGGTCAGCCAGCCTTGTGGTCGTGGCATGAAGGGGCTCCGATGATCGGGCAGGTCGCCAAGCGTCATTGCTGGTTCTGGGCCAGCGCGATGTCCTGCTGTCCGCGAACACGGACCAGGGGATACAACTCCTCGCCCGCACGGTAGCACGAGCTGATTCCCGTCACGGTGACGAAGCTCCCGACGGCCGGAAGCGCCAGCCCCGGCGCCCAGACGCGGACGCCGGGGTGACTGTCAGGGTCCGCGGGCGGCACGAACTTGGGCTGGGAATCATCGAGAATGGTGAACCCGGAGCTGTCCCAGAGAGTGAACCACGACGGGTCGGATGATGGGTCAAGGGCCGTGACCTTTCCGGCAGTGGACACAAGCAGCCCGATGTTGTTAAGCCCGAAGGAGCCGGTGACCCCTTGCTGCCCGGCGCTGCCTCCGGCAGTCCAGCCAGAGCTCTCGCCTCCGACGGATCGGCCTGAGATCACGAGCGGCCTGACCGTGCCCGAGCCAGCCACCTGCACCTGCGTCGCCTCGACACAGCGCTCGCCGTCTGCCGTTGTGGCAAGTTTGCCTGCCAATCGCAGGCTCGCCCCCAGATCGACGGCAATGGGCGAGACAACACGAATGCCGCCGGTTCGCATCAGGTCCTGGGCGTAGAAGAAGCCGTCGAAGACCGCGGAGACGACGAGGTCTTCCACGAGGACTGTGGCGCCGTCGGCGCCGAACTTGGCGTCGCGAAGCGGAAGCCGCGGCGTACGGGCGACGACCACGGTTGCGTCGTCCCGGCCATACGCTATGAACCGCCCATCCGATGAAAAGGCGGCGGCGTTGACCGCCGTTCCTGTCTCCTGGTCGTATGTCTCCAGCAAAGCGCCGTCGGCAACGCGCCAGAGCTTGAGCGTGCCGTCAGTCCCGCTGGACACCAGAAGCTGTCCATCCGGCGAGAACGATACCGAAATGACTCCAAGTCGATGGGCGGTGAGGGTGCGCTGCAGGGACCAGTCGGACACGCGCCACAGCTTGATCGTGTCGTCATGGCGCCCACCCCCGGACGCAAGGATCATCCCATCAGCAGAGAACGAGACGCACGTTAGGTAATCGGTGTGGCCCGTTAAGGTCCGCACCAGCGCGCCGTCTTCCACACGCCAAACGCGAATGGACTTGTCGCCCAACCCAGCAGCAGCAAGCATACGCCCGTCTGGCGAGAACGCGACAGCCCAGCCTGTCGCGTACGGTGTAGTCACGGTTCGCTCGTGAACGCCGTCCGCCACTCGCCAGATCTCGATGGTTCGACTAAGGTTCCCGTTTGCCAGAAGCTGCCCGTCCGGTGAGAATGCCAGGGACAAGACATTCTCCTCGCTGGCAACAAGTGTGCGCAGCAGTGTGCCATCCGAAACACGCCAGATCTTCAGATTGCTGTCAGAAGCGTAGCCCCCAGAAACAAGAGTCTGGCCATCGGGTGAGCACGCGATGCACCGAACGCCGTACCTGTTCGCGGTGAATGCTCGGAGCAGCGCTCCATCCGAAACACGCCAGAGCCTGAGGTTGTTCTCTGAACCGTATCCGCCGGACGCAAGCACCTGTCCGTCCGGCGACAACGCAATGCCACGGACCTCCCCAATGTGCCCTGTCAAGCGCCGGGAAAGCGCGCCCTCCGGCACGTTCCAGATGCAAAGGCCGCCTTCCCAATCTCCCGAGAGAAGCGTCTGGCCATCCCCGGAGAAGCACACGTCGCCGACTTGTTTGGTATCTCCAGTCGCCGTGCCAACCAGCGTCTGGTCGGACACACGCCAGAACTGGATCGGCCCACGCGGGCAGTCCGACCCGGCGACGGCGAGGGTCTTGCCGTCCGGCGAGAAAGCCACCGACGACACCCCCTGGTCCATGTGGCCCAGGGTACCGAGCAATGATCCGTCAGTTACGCGCCACAGCTTTACCATCCCATCGTCATATCCACCGCCCGTGGCAACCGTCTGTCCGTCGGGCGAGAACACAGCGGAGTGAACGTATTCGTTGGGTCCTCCGAGCGTGCGGAGCAGCACCCGATCCGAAACGCTCCATATCTCCACGCCCGGCTGGCCGACGAATTCGCCTCCCGCTACGAGAAGCTTCTGGCCATCAGGCGAAAACGCTACCGACGTGACGCCAGTCGGCATGCGCGTCAGACTCGCCAGCCTCGCCCCGTCCGAGACCCGGGACAGGTACACGGTACCGCCGTAGTAACCCCCGCCAGAAGCGAGCGTCTGGCCATCAGGCGAGAACGACAGAGACGCAATACTGTCGTTGTACAGGTCGTGCATTATCCTCACGAGTTTGCCATCAGAGATGCGCCACAACCGCACCTGCCTATCGCCACCACCCGTCGCGAGCATCTGACCGTCCGGTGTGAACGCTACGGTGACCGCATAGGAGTCTAGTGGAGGGTAGATGGAGCCATAATGGTGCACAAGTGTGCGCACAAGCGCGCCGTCCGAGACACGCCAGATCTTGGCAGTGCTGTCCGCGCCACCAGAAGCAGCCAACTGGCCGTCGGGCGAGAAAGCGACGGAGCCTATGCCGCCCGCATGTCCGCCCGCCATCCAGAGGATATCCGGGCGGCCCTGGGCGGCCGCCGGGCCTGCGCCGCAGGCGATCAGCAGCAGGAGACATGCCAACAGGCGGCCATAACTGCCGCGGCGAGAAGTAGTGCAGACGAAGTTTGTCATGCCAGGCCGAACCTTTTCTGACGCACCCGAACCCACGAACGGGGGGCTATCGTATTAAGGATACCCCTCGGGAGGCGGACAGTCAAGGCTACGGACAGCCGGTGCGGGCGCGGCTGCATTTCGGGCGGGATTGAGAGAGGCTGGGTCAAAATGGTTCTGCCCGGAGGGCTTACGGACTGGCGGGGCAGAGGCGTGACTGGCGTTGGGACGGTCTGCGGGACGGATAGAACCTGAACGCGGTTGCTGCGG
>JAGVUD010000521.1:0-2733 GCA_019136435.1 Armatimonadota bacterium
TGTCCGAGACAAGCGCCCGGCCGTCTTTCTCGCCGAGGACGCTGATGGCGGTGGCGAGGCTGTCGGAGGTGGTCGCGTCCGCGGCGATGACGGTCACCTCGATGCGGCTGGTGAGGCCGAGGCCGGTGCGCGGATCAACGATGTGCGAATAGCGCTTGCCGCCGAACTCGACGTACTGGTACAGGTCGCCGGACGTAGAGACGCCGCAGTTGGTGAGGACGAGCGCCTCGCCGCCGGGGATCTCGATCTTCCAGCCCTTCTCGCCCGGAGGCGCGGCCGAGACAGCGATGTCGCCGCCCATCTCGACCAGCGCGCTGCGGATGCCCTTCTTCTTCAGCGCGGAAAGAGCGGCGTCGCAGGCGCAGCCTTTCGCGATTCCGCCGAGGTCGAGCTTCATTCCGGGCACGCCGAGACGGACCGAACGCTCGTAGCGGTCGAGGGTCACTCTGCGCCAACCCGACACAGCCCGCGCCCTGGCAAGCGCGGTGTGTGAGGGAAACTCGCCCGTCTTGCGCGCAGCGCGCCACAGCGCAACCGAGGGGCCGACAGTTACGTCAAAAGCCCCGAGAGACCGCCGGGACAGGTCCTGGGAGCGGGAAAGGACTTCGAAAAGTTCCCTGCTGACACGCTCGGGCGGTCCTCCCGCGCGCGCGCAGAGCTGCATCAGTTCGCTGTGGGCGCGGTAGTCGCTCATTATCTGCTCCAGATCGTCCACGCGCCTGAACGCCGCCGCGGCCGCGCCCTGAGCGGCTGCTTCTGAGCGCGCCCAGAGAACGATGCGCGTTTGCACCCCCATCTGGAGTCTTGTATATTGAAACCGCAAGAGAGGTGGGGACGCGCGGCGCGCACAGGCAACGGACATCCCGGCCGTCGCCGCGAAGAGAAACAACGAAAGGATTATTGCTGACTTGATAGTTCTCATTCCTGCTTCCGCCCGCGCCGCCCGCGCCGCCTGGCGCGCCCTGGCCGGGCCGCTTCTGGCGGCCTGCGTTATTATGACCGCCGCTCTGCCCGTTTCGGCGGCCGTCAAGCCAGCGGCAAAATCGCCCGCCAAAGCGGCAGCGAAGGCAACCGCAGCAAAGCCCGCCCCGGCCGCCAAAGCCCCCGCCCCGTTTACTGTGACCATCCCCGGCTCCACCGTCAAGTTCCAGATGGTGGGCGTGCCCGGCGGAGTTGTGGCGGTGGCCGACCCGGCGAACCCCGGCAAGACGAAATCCGTGACGCTCAAACCGTTCTGGATCGCAAAGACCGAAACCACCTGGGATGAGTATGACCTGTTCGCCTTCGGACTGGAGCCCTCGGGCAACACCCCCGCCGGGGCCGCCGACGCGAAATCGCGCCCGAGCCGCCCGTACGGCGCGCCCGACCGGGGCTACGGGCATTCGGGCTACCCGGTCATCAGCATTTCATACTACGCGGGGCAGCAGTACTGCAAGTGGCTTTCGGAGCAGACCGGCAAGAGCTTCAGGCTTCCGACGGAAGCGGAGTGGCAACACGCCTGCTGCGCCGGGCAGCCGGCGCCTTCCAAGGAGCAGGTTGGGGAGTTCGCCTGGTACTGGGAGGAGAAGACGCAGCCCGTCGGGAAGAAGAAAGCCAATGCGTGGGGGCTGCACGATATGCTCGGCAACGCTGGAGAGTGGTGCGCGTCTGCTGACGGCAAAGGTGTACTACGAGGCGGCAGCTACGAGGACAGCGCGTCGAAGATAAACTGCTCGGCCCGCGCCGAGGAGACTCCGGCATGGAACGCCAACGACCCCCAGAACCCCAAGGGCAGATGGTGGCTGTCGGACGGGCCGTTCGCCGGTTTCAGAATTGTCTGCGAAGAGCAGGCAGGCACAGCGGACAAAGGCAAGAATCAGGACACAAGAGGCAACTAATGAACGACAAGAGCGATACGTCGCGAAGCGCATCTCAGGTTTCGCGCAGGGATTTTCTGAAGGCAGGCGCGGCGGCGACCGTGCTGGCGGCATCGGGCAACTACGCTTTCGCGCAGGCATCGGACGAGATCCGGATCGGCCTTATCGGCTGCGGCGGGCGAGGCAGCGGCGCGGCAAGGGATGCGATCAACGGGTCGCAGAACGTCAAGATCGTGGCGCTCGGCGACGTGTTTCAGGACAGGCTGGAAGGCTGCTTCAGCGGCCTCTTGAAGACCGCCGAAGAGAGCGCCGAGTTGAAAGCCAAGATCGGGGTCACCAAAGAGAAGTGCTTTGTCGGTTTCGACGCGTACAAGAAGGTGATCGCGAGCGGCGTGGACATGGTGATTCTGGCGACCCCGCCGGGTTTTCGGCCCACTCATCTGCAGGCTGCAATCAATGCGGGCAAGCACGTGTTTATGGAGAAGCCTGTCGCCGTGGACGCGCCCGGTGTGCGCACGGTGATAGCGGCGGCCGCGATGGCCACCCAGAAGAAGCTCGGGATCGTCGCCGGCACGCAGCGGCGGCACCAGAACGCCTACGTCGAGACCATCAAGCGCCTGCACGCAGGCGCCATCGGCGACATCGTCGCGGCGCAGTGCTACTGGAATCAGGGCGGGCTGTGGATGCACAAGCGGCAGGAGGCGTGGAGCGATATGGAGTGGCAGCTTCGGAACTGGCTGTACTTCACCTGGCTTTCCGGCGACCACATCGTCGAGCAGCATCTGCACAACATTGACGTCATCAACTGGGTGATGAAGGGGCATCCGGTGAAGGCGATGGGGATGGGCGGACGCGAAGTGCGCACAAGCCCGGACTA
>JAGVUD010000521.1:2740-9920 GCA_019136435.1 Armatimonadota bacterium
CACATCTTCGATCACTTTGCCGTTGAGTATGAATATGAGAACGGCGCGCGGCTGATGAGCATGTGCAGGCAGATCGACGGCTGCGCGAACAACGTCTCGGAGCATGTGATCGGGACGAAGGGCGACGCGAACCCGGGCGGATACATCGGCGGCGCGCAGAAGTGGCGCTACGAGGGCCCGGGCAACAACCCGTACGTTCAGGAGCACACCGACCTGGTGGCGAGCATCCGGGCGGGCAAGCCTCTCAACGAGGGCAAGTCGGTGGCGGAGAGTACGCTGACGGCGATTATGGGCCGGATGTCGGCGTATACGGGCAAGGAGATCACCTGGGATCAGGCGCTGAACTCGAAGGAGAACCTGATACCGTTCAAGCTGGAGTTCGGCCCGCTTCCAACGCCGCCCGTGGCGGTGCCCGGTCAGACTCAACTCATATAGAACAGAGGCAGACACAATGAAGATGGACAGGAGAACACTGCTGGTGAGCGGAGCGGCGGCTGGCGCAGGGCTTGCGGCGTCTTCGCGCCTGAGCGCGGCGACATCGCCCCTGAAGGGCAAGGGCAAGCCGCAGCTCAAGATATCGAGCCAGGAAGGGATCATCCCCGGCAAAGACCTGCCCGAGAAGCTGGCGAACATGGAGAAGTGGGGCTTCGACGGCATCGAGATCGGCGGCGGCGGCCTGGCGGCGCGGGTATCGGAGATTCGGAAGGCGCTTGCGAACTCGAAGATCAAGCTGAGCGCGATCTGCGCGGGGTTCCAGGGCGTCCCGATCTCGCACGATGCGGCCGAGCGTAAGAAGGCCGCGGACACGATGAAGGAGATTCTGACCGCGGCGGGAGAACTGGGCGCGGTGGGGCTCATCTTCGTGCCGGCCTTCAACGGGCAGACGAACCTGAGCTGGATCGACGGCCGCAAGGTGCTGCTCGAATGGGCGCCGGAAGTGGCCGACCACGCCCAGAAGTGCGGGACGACCCTGCTTATGGAGCCGCTGAACCGGGGCGAGACCTGGTATCTGCGCCAGTGCGCGGACGCAGCGTCCATTGTGAGGGACGCTAACCATCCCGGCCTGCGAATGATGGGCGACTTCTATCACATGTACATCGAGGAAACGAACGACATGGGCGCGTTTCTCTCGGCGGGCGACTACCTGCGCCATGTGCATCTCGCCTCGATCAAGCGAAAGCTGCCGGGACAGGACGAGCGGGACTACACGAACGGGTTCGCCGGGCTGAAGATGATCGGCTACCAGGACTTCTGCAGTTTCGAGTGCGGAGTTCTGGGCGAGCGCGAGGTGGAGATTCCCAAATCGGTCAAGTTCCTTCGGAATCAGTGGAAGAAGGCCTGACGGGCATCGCGATTGTCTGAACGACGGAGGGCGCCGAAAGGCGCCCTCCGCTGCTTGTGGCGGGCAGGTGTTGGCGGGCGGCGCCGGGAAGTAAGGTGGCATGAAAGATTTCACACAGGAGTTCCGGGAGCACGCCCGGTCGGCCGGGGTGGACCTGCTCGGCATCGCGCCCATAGACCGCTTCGAAGGGCTTGCGAAAGAGAAGCACCCCTGCAGCATCTTCCCGGAGACGCGCTCGGTGGTCGTGGTCGGCAAGAGGGTGACGCGCGGGGCGCTTCGAGGCATCGAGGAAGGGACGCAGTTCGATCTGTATCAGAAGTTCGGGCGCGACTACCTCAACAACCGGACGCTCGCGATGTGCACGTTCAGGTGCGCCGAGTTTCTGGAAGACCGCGGATGGGAGGCGGTTCCGCTGCAGAATCTTCCGCCGCAGGTTCCACCCCTTGGCGTGCCCGTTCGGCCGGGACAGGCCGCGCCGAACGTGATGCTCGACTTCGATGACGCCGCCGTGCGCGCGGGCGTGGGAGAGATCGGCCTGTGCGGACTGCTTCTGACGCCTCAGTTCGGGCCACGCCAGCGGATTCAACTGGTGCTGACAGAGGCCGAACTCGAGCCTGATGCGCTGCTGCGGGAGCCGGTCTGCGACAGATGCATCGAGCAGCGGCGGGTCTGCCCTCTGGACGCCATAGACCCCGCGAACACTTCCGCGTTCAGCATCTGCGGCAAGGAGATGCCCGTCGCGCGCATTGACGACGCGAAGTGCAGGGACTGCAAGAACGGCGCATTCCCCAACCCGTGGCATTCGTCCGGCAAGCCCGACCGGATGGCGGCGCTCTGTACGCGGAGCTGCATCCAGCACCTGGAAAAGACGGGCCGCATTCGCAACACTTTTCGCAATCCGTTTCGCACTCGGGACCCGTGGGCGGTGGTGACGGTCGAGAAAGTGATCGAGGAGCCTCTCAGTGACGCTGACTAAGGGACGCCTGCAGGAGTTCGCCCGGTCCGCCGGGCTCGATCTGTTCGGGGTCGCAAACATCGAGCGCTTCCAGAACGCTCCGGCGCGGATGAGCCCGCAGTCCATATTCCCTGCGGCCAGGTCGGTGATTGTCGTCGGCAAGCGCATTTTGCGCGGCGGCTGGCGCGGAGTGGAAGAGGGCACCTACTGGCCGGGATACACGTACTTCGACTATCACGGGTTGCTGAACAGCTTCTTCATACCGCACGGGCTGTACGAGCTTGCCTGCTTTATGGAGGATTACGGCTGGGAAGCCGTGCCGTACTACCCCGGCGTGCCGGAGTCGCAGCCGCCGCCGGAGCCTTTGCGCAAGGGCGGCGTGGCCGCCGACGTCCATCTGGCCATTCGCATCGCGGGGGTAGCGGCCGGCATCGGTGAGATAGGCTGGTCGAAGGTGTTTCTGACGCGCAAGTACGGGCCGCGGCAGAGACTGGCGGCCATCATCACCGACATGCCATTGGAGCCGGACCCGCTGCCGGAGCCCCGCAGCATCTGCGACCGCTGCATGCAGTGCGTCCGGGGCTGCCCGGGCGCGATCCCGCACATGAAGGAAGGACGGACGGTCAGCATTCAGATCGAGGACAAAGTCTATGAGTGGGCGGACGTGGACATGGGCAAGTGCACGCTGATGTATCACGGCGGCGATCCGAGGGTGTCCCCGTTCATTCATCGTGACCTGCCGGGCTACCGCTTCGACGTCACCGAGCAGGAGATATCGGAGGAGACCGCCTACAAGTTGGCCTGGCCGATGTCAACCGGGCGGTGGCGCAAGACCGAAGAACACCCGTCGGGGTTTATCATCGAGGGGCATGCGCTGCTCTCGCTCTGGGGAATCGGCGAGGACGAAGGCTCGAGTTACGGCATCGAGGGCTCACGCGGCTGCATGCGAAGCTGCTTCGACCACATGGAGCGCGCGGGCCGGGTGGAGCAGACGTACCACTCCGGCCCCTTCATCCGCCGTCCCCGCTGGATGCTCCCCTCGAAGGTGGAGAAGAGCGGGCAAGACTGACCTTGCGCCCGGCGAACCGCCGGGCGCGGCTTACCCGCTCACCGTCACCTTGACCGCGGCGCCGTCATCCGACGGGCAGGGCCCGTTCGACTCCCAGCGCGGATAGTAGCTCGTTGTCGCGGCGGGACTCACCACAAGGCTGAGGCCCGTTCCCGCGTGCGTTCCCGTTCCGTTCGGCCCGGTGTACCAATGCAGTTCGCCCGCCGCTCCTCCGAAGCCGCCGTTTGCGGTGATCGTCGCGCTGCCTCCGGGAGCAATGGTGGTGGACCCGCCGGTGGACGTCGGGGCCTGCGGCCGCACTCGCACGAGATCAATGCGCGCCGTCGTGTCGCCGCCATTGGAGCCCACGCGCAGCATCACGGTCATCTTGCCGGTTGCCCCCGCCGTGAAGCTGATTCCCTTGTTGCGCCACTCTCCGGCGCTGCCGATTCCGTCCGAGGCAATGTCCGGCGTTAGAGCGCCGGTCAGGCTCACGCCGAGCTGCACCACCGCCCCGCTGGTCACTTCCCTGCGGTGCCACATGCTGGCGGTGTAGTTGCGGCCGGGCTGGACATTCAGCTTCTGGTATATCCATGAGCTGAACTGGTCTCCGGCTATGGGGTCGAGTACTCTCTGGCTGCTCGTTCCTTCGTAGCGGATGCTGGTGTCCTGGCTGAACGTGCCAAGGCTCCCGATACGCGTCCAGTGGTTGCCCACACCGGCGGTGAAACCGCCCTCGAAGTCGCCGTTCTCGACGCAATAGCGAGGGACAGTGGTGGCAGTGAGTTGAGTGCGGGTGGAAACTCCGCAGGAGTTGAACGCTTCGACATACCTGGCGGCCGATGTGCCGGGATCGAAGCCGGTCTCGGTGTGCGAGGTTTCGGTGAGGTCGCCTCCGATCTGCGTGCCGCCGCTCGGCGCCATGAAGAGCCGGTACCCGTCCGCGCCGTCAGAAGCGGACCACCGCCAGGTTATGGCCGAGGTGGTCGTGAGGGCGCTGAGCGCGGCGGGCGGCGGCGGACCGGTCGAAACTGTAAGGGACACGTTCACGGATGTTCTGGAGCCGAAGTCGTTGGTGACTACGCAGTTGTAATCGGTGGCGGCGTCGGCGGCGCTGACGCCGGAGATGGTCAAGCGGTCCGTCGCCGCGCCTGAGATGCGGTCGCCGTCCTCGAGTTCTGACGTCCCCTTCCGCCACCGGAAGCTGAGAGGCGTGCTTCCTCCCGCGCTGATGGTGAACGCGGCCGTGCCGCCCGGGCACACGCTCTGGCTGACGGGCTGGATGTCGATGTGCGGAGGCGTGTTGGGCGGGGCCTCGGGGTCGGCGAGTTTCACCACGGCAGACGCGTCGGAGATGTAGAGGGCGCGCCAGTTGTGGGACCGCTCGTGGTGCGTGCTGACCATGCCGTCCGCGCGGACAAGCGTCCCGAGCGCGGGTTTGGGGGCGGCGGGGTCGGCGCAGACGACACGCACGCCAATATGCCCCGAGCCGTCATTGCACCCGGCGCCGTCGTCGATGTAGAAGAAATCGCTGCCCACATACCGGACCCAACCCGCAATGCGCGCAAACAGGCCCATGGTGTTCAGCCCGGTGGCGGCAACGGGCTCAGCCGCGCCAGGGAGCATTTCCATCACGGCGGGCTGCTGTCCGGCTGCGCCTCCACCCAGCGCGCATGTTTTCAGCCTGAGCGGGACGGCGCTGTGCGCCGCTCCTGCGGCCTGCAGGATGTCGGCATTGACGACAAGCTCTCCGTTGCTGAGGCTCACCATTCCGATGAGCGCCACGGGCCCCGGGGCCGGGATAGCGGCGGGCGAGCTAACCCTGATTCCCGCCGCGCGGTCCGCCTGCTGCACAAAGCAGGTGGCGCCATTTGCACCGCTCACGAGGTCGCCGTAAAGCCGGACAATCGCGCCCGGGCCAAGACGCCGGGCATCCGGAATGCTGATAGCCGGGATGGGGTTGTAGGCGAGGTTCGGAGTGCATCCGCAGTCGGACGCGACGCGCAGCATGCCCGGGTTGGCCGTGCCATCTTCGCCGTAGATGCAGCGCTGCATCTTTGCTACCACGTTCGATACGCTCCCTGACTCGCCGTTGACGGCCAGGCTCCAGTTCTGCACGGCCGCGATGGACTGCTTCAGGCCGTTGATGTACACCCCGAACCAGTAGCGCGCGGTCTCGCGGTTGGCCGCGCTGACGGTTCCATTCACCACGAGACCTTTGAGCTTATAGAGCGCTCTCAGCGAGTTCACGAGGCCGTCAATATAGACGCTCTCGTAGAAGTACTCATCGCTGCCCATCTGCTCGGCCAGCCTGAGGGCTTTGGCTGCGAGCACCACACCGCCTTCGAGTTGCGCGACCGATTTGAACTCGCCCCACGGCCCCCGGAATCCCGGGTAGGCCTCGCCAAGCGCCGGAAGTTTTCCCGTCCGCAGTTTGTCCGCCACATAACCGGGGAAGTACCTTCCGTCGCACGTCGGCCACTCCGAGCCGTTGAGGTCGAACTCCAGCTTGCCGACCGCTTCCGCCCATTCCGCGAACATTTCGGGGTCGGGCAGGCCCTTGCGCACGGCGTGCGACAGCGCGAACTCGCGTGTGCTGCGCCCGTTCAGGTTCCACGAGAACTCGGCGGCCGCTTCGACGTTGTATCCGACGAACTTGACGAGCGGCGCGGGTGTCGCGTAGCCGATGTATCCGCTCATCCCCTTCTCGACGAATTCGGTCATCCGGTATTTTGCGAACTCGGCGCTCTGGAATGGCTGGGGCGCGCCTATGGAGGCAAGACTCGGGCAGACGCCCGCATAGCGCCCGCTGGCGGCGTAGTTGGCCGTGTCGCGGCTGACGATGCCCGTCTTGCCGGATGTGTAGGTGTAGAGGCTGTGGTAATACCAGACCTTGACCTCGGGCGGCAGAGAGGCGAAGACCGCGCCGTTGCTCGCTTCGGTCTCCTCGGACGTAAGTATGCGCAGGCCGATGGGGACGCCCATGCGCTGCTTCGCCTGCTGCCACGCCGCGACGATGGTGTTTGCTTCCAGAACGTCGCGGTTCCACTGCGAGCACTGAGCGCACTGGCACCCGCCCGCGCCGTGCAGGTTCTCGGTCATCCAGACGTCCACTTCCTCGACGAACGGCAGGCTGCGAAGCTCCACGATCCAGTCGGCGAGCACATTGATGAACTCGGGCTGTGAGTAGCAGATTGCGCCGTACTGGCCTCCGACGCCTATGAGCTGCGGATAGTACGTAAACAGGCCGCTCGCCCACACCTGCTCCAGATGCAGCACCACCGGGACGGGCTTCAGGCCGTAGAATGGCCCCTCGGTGACCATCGGCTCTCGGCCCTCCTTGAGCCCGGAGTGACCGAGTCCGTCGGAGGTGACGCTACGGGCGGATATCTGCTCGCCGATGTTCATTTTCCGGTCGGCCAGCCACCGCAGCCAGGCGAAATGGTCGCTTCCCCACAGGCCGCGGTCGGCAATGTCGGGCCAGTCGGTCATCTCGATGAGCGGGATGCGGACGCTCGTTTCGGACGCGTAAGGCGCGATAAGCTGCTGAAGCGTCTTGACCCCGTAGTAGAGACCGCGGGGCTCCAGCGCGATGATTCGCAGGCCGGTGTTTCCGGGCTCGATGGCGGTTTTCGAGGCCTGCTCGGAGTTCTTGAGCGCCTCGAGGGGCTGCGAATCTTGCCCGCCGAGCACGAGAGTGATTGTGAAGGCGGGTGAAGGAGGGTTCGGCGCGTTTTCGGCGAGGCGCAGTGTCTCACGGAGTTCTTTGCAGGCCTGAACCGCAACGACGTCCGTTGAGGCCGCCGGAACGATGGCAATCTGCGCGGGGGCGACA
>JAGVUD010000402.1 GCA_019136435.1 Armatimonadota bacterium
CCAGCATGGCAGCAAAGCTCGCATATCGCCCGCCAACCCACGGTATGAACCACTCGCCCGTCGTAAGGGCATCATACTCGTTCCACTGGCCCGGAAGCCTGGGCTGGTTAATCCAGGGCAGCCAGACGGCGTTGCGGTTGCTTTCGTTGTCCGGAGCCTTCTGGAAGGCGAACTGGAATGTGGGCGGCTGCCACACAGTGCCATCGCCCTCAGTCCCGTAGCTGCGGATTGTCAGCGTGGTGATCTGGCTTGCCTTGATGCCGGCGAAGCTGCCTGTGCTGATTCCCGCCCAGGAGCGGTTGTCGGCGATCGACCGTTTCGGGCTGAACTGGAATGCGTTGGCGCCAGCCCAGTTCAGTTTCTCGGACACGGATGTGCCGGCCTGAGGCCCCTCGATAGCTGTGACCTTCCACCCGTTGCCGGGCAGGTCAGTCAGCTTCATGAACACAGTTCCTGCCGACGCCGCGCTGACGGCGAAGGCAAGCACGAGAACGGCCACGACGAAATACGTACTTTTCATCTTCTTCTCCCTTTCCTCTTTACTCCTTTGTCTGTTCCAGTGATAGCGGGCTCTCGCGACTCCCGCGCCGACCAAAACATTATTGCCCGCCCGGCGCTTCCCGATGCATTTCCGAGGGGAGTCAGCGCAACCCCGTCTGCGTATGAGCCAATCATACTACCTTTAGCTTATACCTGCAGCAAGCCGCTGTCAATACCGCGCGCAATGTTTTTTTGCGAGTTTTCAGGCGGCCGTCGTCCGCGCTTCGATCTCACTGGCCACATACGCCGCGAACGCGCGGGCGCAGGTGAACGCGGGCGACACCGCGTTCAGTATGTGCAGCGACTGCTCGTCACCTTCCAGGCAGAAGTCCATGACCAGCCGCCTGTCGCCGCGGCGCACAAGCTGCGCGCGAATTCCCGGCTCGCCCCATCGCCGGAAGGCCGTAGCCTCGATGCCTGTCGCGAGCCTTGCCGCCTGTGCCGCCAGCGTCCTTCGCGAGTGCTTGCGGATCTCGCCGGCAGCGAGCCGCACGAATCCCGTGCCCCCGCTGCGAAGCAGACCCAGAAGTCCCGCTCCCACATCGGCTGCTTCGGATGCGCTGAAACCCTGCAGACCCCCGTACTGCTCGCGCCACAGGCAGGGAATCGCCGTCGGGCCGATCTTCGCCTGCCCGGCGTGGCCGACGGTGATGTGCACGCCCAGAAACGGGTTGCCCAGGTCTGGAACGGGGTATATGCAGGCGCGAAACTCTCCCGGTGAGCCGCTCGAGTAGAGGTATAGCCCCTTGAAAGGCACAATCCTGTAGTCGAGCCCGAACCCGAAGTCCCGCGCGATGCGATCGGCGTAGAGGCCCGCCGCGTTCACCGTGTAGCCCGTTCCGATCTCGCCCGCGCTTGTGCGCAGAGCCTTCCCCGCACGTGCCAGATACCGCGCCCCCGTCAGGATTCTGATTCCCCTGCGCTCGCTCTCCGCCGCCATCTCCGCGACGACAGTATGCGGGTCCACGGTGGCTGTGTCCGGCGAGTACAGCGCCCGGACGTGCGTGCGCGCCCTGGGTTCTATCTCGCGCGCCTCGGCCTCCGTCACTTCCATCAGCCGCACGCCGTTCGCATTCCCGCGCCTCAGCAGTTCGTCAAGCCCGGCGAAGTCTGCTTCGCTGCGCGCTACGACCAGCTTTCCGCATCGGTTCAGAGGCAGCTTCCGCTCTTCGCAGAACTCCTTCATCAGCCTGTTGCCCTCACGCACGAAACGCGCCTTCAAGCTGTCCGCGTCGTAGTAGAACCCGGCGTGAAGCACTCCGCTGTTGCGCCCGCTCGCGTGCAGCCCGCAGCGCTCCTCTTTCTCGATGATGAGCACGCTGGCGTCGCTGTATCGCTGCTTCATCTCCAGCGCGGCCGCGAGGCCCACCACGCCCCCGCCGATGATTGTGAAGTCCGATGTGATCACTGGTGCTGCCGCCGCCCGCTGGTGGAATACGGAAGGGAAAGCGCGTCTCTGAAGCGTATCTGCTGATTGACTAGCATTCTGTGCGTGGCTGCCTCCTGGGGCTATTTCCCGCCTGCGGACGGGTATCCCTGCGGCAGAGCGGGCGGGAAAGCCGGCGAAATATGCATAACAAGGCAACAAACTCAGTCACGCCGCAATCGCACGCGGCGCCAAATCCCCGCCAGCGGGTCGAGTCCGTTGACGCCTTCCGGGGCTTCACAATCCTGCTGATGGTGTTCGTCATCGCGGTGGCCGCGGCCGGATACAGGAACCTCCCGCACGAGGCCCGCTGGTTCGGAAGCCTTCCGGTCTCGACCTGGCTGCACGCCGAGGCGGGATGGGACGAGTTCGCCGGGGAGATGCAGGAGCGCGGCCTCACCCCTGCCGAGACTCTTGCCCTGCCGGAGGCCCGCCTGCGCAACGTCGGATGCACCGTCACCGACCTCGTCGCGCCGTTCTTCGTCTTCATCGTGGGAGTGTGCATCCCGCTCAGCCGGTCGAGGCGCGGCGGGGACTGGTGGAGGCACGTTCTATCGCGAACCGGAATGCTCATCGGCGCGGGCGTGCTCTACATCAGTCTCATCCTCGGCCTATCCTGGTGGTGGGGCATACTTCAGGCCATCGGCATCGCGTATCTGATGGGAGCCGGTGTGATGAAGCTCCCGCCCTGGGGGCGCTGGGCGGCCATCTTCGGGGTGCTGGCGGTCCACGGCCTCATGTCGCACTACACGCACTGGTGGCTGCATTTCGGCGAGACGGACCGCCCGTTCTGGACCATCAGCCAGATCTTCGGAAGCTGGCAGAAGCCGCTGACGGTCCACTGCAAGCCCTGGGTTTCCATTTCGTACGGCGCCATGACAATGATCGGGGTGCTTGTCGGCGAGGCGGTTGCGACCCGCGACAGCCGCCGCATCGTTCGTCAGTGCCTGTTGACCGGCGCCGTGTTCACGGCGATCGGGCTGGCCGTTCACCAGATCGGGCTTGCCACCGGCCGCACGGGTCTCTGCTTCAACAAGCCCGACGTTACATCTTCGTATGCGATGTTCGCGTCCGGGGTGGGGGCGCTCACTTTCCTTCTGTTTTACTGGCTCGTAGACATGCGGGGCCTCAAGGGCTGGTGCGCTCCGCTGAACGTGCTCGGGGCAAACGCCCTGCTGGCGTACTTTATGCAGATCATCATGCGCCTTGCCTTCCGCGCCCTTCAGATCGAGCCGCTGTTCGCGGGCCAGCCGAACGAAATGCTCCAGCGCTGGGCTTCGGCGTTCGACGCGCCGGTGTGGAAGGCGTTTCTGGTCGACAAGACCGGCTGGAACGGTATGCTCTGGGGTTTCATCTGGACAGGCTGTCTCTGGCTCATCATACGCTGCTGCAACAAGCGAGGTATCTATTGGAAACTCTGACCGCCGCCCGCATCATCGGGTTCTCTTGTGTCTTCGCGCTGGCGCTTCCTCTGGCTGCCCGCGCCGGCGCTTCCGCCTCGGCAGGTGGAGGCGCGCTGCCCGTTCCGCCGCCCATGCCCCGCCGCCAGATTGCGCCTCCCGCGGAGGGGTTCCCCGGCGAGACTGTCGAACTGGAGGACAGCGGCGCGAAGTTCACTCTGTTCCTCCCGAACGGCTGGAACAGCACGCCGAAAAGCCGCATCGCCCTCACTGCGCACTTTCACGCGGCCGTCTGGTTCGGCATACAGGAGCACCTGCGCCGGGGGCTCACCGGCCCGCTCGTCTGCTTCTATCTGGGCGAGGGCTCCTCGGTCTATCAGAAGCCTTTTCTCGACCGGCAGCAGTTTGGCCGCATCGTCAGGATCATCGAGAAAGAACTGGAGAAGCGCGGCGCGCCGCGTGGTGTGCTGGTGACAACAGTGGACATATCGAGTTTCAGCGCCGGATACGGCGCGGTGCGCGAGCTGCTTCAGACGCCGTCTGTCTTCAAAATGATCCGCCGGATTGTGCTCTCCGACTCGATGTATGCCGGGTTCGGCCCGGCGGCGAAGGAGGGTGTCCGTCCCGATCCGCAGGAGGATCAGATTCAGGTCTTCGTGCCCTTCGCCCGCGAGGCGGTGGAAGGCAAGAAGACGTTCGTCTTCACACACTCCGAGGTTCCCACGCCGTCGTACTCCAACTCGGCCGAGTGCGCGGCGGCGCTGGTCAGGGCGCTCGGTCTCAAGTCGAAGCGCGTACGTCCGGGCTCAACTCCCGCGGCTTCGGATCCGGAGTATCCCCTGCGCTCGCGCTGCGACGCCGGATGCCTGCACATCTGGGGCTATGCGGGCGAGGACGCGCAGGCGCACATGACGCATCCGCGGCATCTCGCCGGCGTGTGGCTGGCTCTCGACAGGGCGGGCTGCCCGTAGAAGAGCCGCGGCACAGCCTGCCTGCTTCCCTGGAACAAATTGGTAGAATGATTGCACCTTTGGTTGACTCCAGGCTTTCGTTCGTCTTACAATGATGTCCGGCGGGCGCATGGCGCGTGCGGAACGCGCGGACGCCCGCGGCAGTCTACAGTACCAGGGGTGAAAGAACAGGAGCGCCCGGGATGAAGAAGCAAAACCGCGGGTTCACACTCATCGAGCTTCTGGTCGTGATAGCGATCATCGCTATCCTTGCGGCCATTCTGTTTCCCGTCTTCGCGAAGGCGCGCGACCGCGCGCGCCAGGCCGCCTGCCTGTCGCACGGCAAGCAGTTCGGCCAGGCGACGATGATGTACATTGACGACAACGGCGGCCGCTGCCCCACGATGGTCCCGCCGTGGATTACGGGCGTGGCTGGCAGCTACCTCAACGAGATCGGCGGCACCCCGAAGGACTTCGCCATCGTCTCGTGGGCCTTTCGCTTTCATCCGGGCTTCCAGGCCTATGTCAAGGACGAGAAGGTGTACATCTGCCCCAATGCCAATAGCGGGTATTACGGCCGCCGCTACAAGTACGGATACAAGTGCACCTGGATTCCGGCGCGCGCGCCCAACAACGGCGACGGCAAGCTGCGCGACGTGATGTGGCTGAGCCCGAACATCAACGCGGTCACAAACGAGCGAATCCCCTACAAGACCTCTGAACTGGAAGGCGTGTACAACCGGTCTTCGACCGACCTGATCGCCTGGTACTGCTATGCGGTCAATCTGCCGAACTCGTACTGGGGATACAATTTCGGCACGCCTTACATCCCTCACGGCGAGGGCTCCATCTTCATCTACATGGACGGCCACGCCTCGTGGCAGAAGGTGAGCGAATTGCCGGAAGACCCCTCGCTGCCTGTGGGCTATCGCTAGTCTCGAGCGTCGGCTGCATTGCGGCAGACCCTGTCCGCCCATGGCCGCGCGTGGGGGTGGGGAGAGGCGGTTGCGGCGTTTCTACTGTAAAATACTCACCGGAGAGTGGCTTGACCGCTGAAATACTCGCAAACGCCGATGCAAACTGGCGTTGCGGGACGAGCGGTCTGCGAAGCCGCACGGCTCGGACCAGGAAACGCACACAGTGGAACAGGGTTATTGCGACAAATGCTAGAGCCTGAAACTGGCCAGAAGGGCGCTCCGCCCGTCGAAGCATCCGCCGAAAACGGCTCTACCCCCGAATCAGCAAGACTTGCGGCGATTGTTCAACACTCGCACGACGCAATCATCGGCAAAGATCTCAGCGGCACCATCACGAGCTGGAATCCCGCTGCCGAGCGAATCTACGGCTACACGGCGGCGGAAGCCATCGGCTGCTCCATCTCGATCATCATTCCGCCCGAGCGTGCTCACGAGCAAGTTGACCTGTGCGCGCGCATAGCCGCGTCCGAGCAGATCGAATCGCTCCAGACCGAGCGCATTCGCAAGGACGGATCGAGAGTCGTTGTTTCGGTCAGCGTGTCGCCTATCCGGGACTGCTCCGGGAAGATTATCGGCGCCGCCAGCATCGCGCGGGACATCACCGATTCCGTGCGCCACGAACAGGAGCTTGCCAGGGCTCAACTCGAGGTGCAGCAGTCTGCCGAGCGGCAGCGGCGGCTGATGAGCGAGGTGCTTCTTTCCGTCACCGGCGGCAAGTTGAGCCTCTGCTTCAGCGAAAGCGACCTGCCCGAACCTCTTCCTCTCGCCGCGGGATTCGACCAGATTGCTCCGGATTCACTGCGCGAGTTTCGCCGCCTGCTGGAGACGATCGCGCTTGAGCGCGGTTTTCCCGATGAAAGATGGGAAGATCTGATAACCGCGGCTGGTGAGGCTGCCATGAACGCTGTGGTGCACGCCGGGGGCGGCAGATGCCGAATCCACTGCGCCGAAGACACAATCCAGGTGTGGGTGGAGGACTTCGGGACGGGGATAGACATCTCCCAGATCCATCGCGCGACGCTGGAGGGCGGATACACTACGGGCGTCTCGTTCGGCCACGGTTTCTCGCTGATGTTGCGCACCGCCGACCGTATCTGGCTGCTCACAGGCCAGGAGGGTACACGGGTTGTGCTCAGCCAGGGCAGACGCAAACCGGAGCCCACCTGGTTTCAGGCGTACGAAGTGCTGCGCGAGCCGCAGGCGCTGTTCGATGCCTCGCCTCTCTACTGACCCCGACGTGTGAATCTGCCGCCTAGTGCGGCGGCACCACGGCGATATCCCCGGAGTTGCGGGGCCGCAGCACTCTGCGCGCAACAGGCGATCCGGCCGGGATTTCGCAGCCCGAGATGCCCGTAATCAGCGCATACTGACCGACGCTGGGCCGCTCTAGCACGCCGTTCGAGACGCAGACCCCGATGTGCCCGGTGCCATCGTCCAGATTGTTCCCGTCATCCATGTAGAACCAGTCGTAAGCGACGGCTGTCACACGCCCCCACGATGTGACAAGCAGGCCGATGTTGTTCGCGCCTTTTGCCATCTCTCGTGGAAGCGAGTAGTGGTCCACGACGCCGGCCTGCTGTCCTGCCGGGCCGCCGCCGAGCGCGCGGTTGGTCATGGGGTAGGCCTGCGGGGGCGTGTCCGATCCCACCTTCGTCACAAGCGGATTCCTGATGCCGCGCTCGCCCGATATCGTCGTCAGCGCGCCCAGCACGTTCACGCGATCCCCGGCATTGAGTCCCTCCGGAGGCGCTCCGGCAAAGGAGAGCAGAAGCCCGGACGACCGGTCGTCCTCCTGAAGGTAGAGGCGGTTGGGAATGTCGGTGCTGGATGTGGACAAAAGCTTG
>JAGVUD010000353.1 GCA_019136435.1 Armatimonadota bacterium
AAAGCTGGACTTGTATCGAGGCGCAGGGACGGCGGGTATTACGACCGTTTTCGCAACAGGCTGATGTTCCCTGTGACCGACGCGTCCGACCGGGTTGTCGGGTTCGGGGGACGGGATCTTGGAACCGAGGGCCCCAAGTATCTGAACTCCCCCGAGACGCCCGTCTTTCGCAAGGGCTCGACCCTGTACGGGTTCGGGCTTGCGCGCAAGGCGATTGCGGCGGCGGGGCATGTGGTGCTGGTCGAGGGGTATCTCGACGTGATTTCCTGTCACCGCGCCGGCATTGACAATGCGGTCGCGGCGATGGGCACGGCAAGCGGCGAAGGGCATGTGGCGCTGCTGAAGCGGGTCTGCGACAGGGCTGTGCTCTGCTTCGATATGGACTCGGCCGGCCAGAAGGCCGCGCTGGCGGCGAGCGAGCTTTTCGGTGCGGGCGGTTTCGACGCGCGGGTGGCGGTGCTGCCCGAAGGAGACGACCCGGACAGCCTTGTGGCGTCCGGCCGGATGGCCGATCTGATTCGGGCTCTCGAGGGCGCGGTTCCCGCGGCGGATTACCGCCTCGATGCTCTGATGGCGAGCTTCGACCTGCGGGAGGAGACCGAGCGCAGCCGGATGCTCGAAAAGGCGGTAGAGATGGTGGCGAGAGTGCCAAACGTTTTCGAGCGAGACCGGTTGATTCGCAAACTGGTGCCGTACCATGCGGATTTCCGCAAGGGGTATGGCGCGGATCGGGGGGAGGACTCGGCCGAAACCAGGATACGGCAGGCCGTTGAGCGGATGTTGCCGGCGGGCGCGAAAGCTGCCCGCAGGATGCCGTCGTCGGCGGCTCAGAAGCCCGCGGGGCGGAGCCGCACGCCGCTTGGCGCGACAGAAAAAGCTGAGCGCATAATACTTATGGCGCTGCTGCAGGGCGGCGAGCTTGCGGACCATGCCGCGGCCAGGATCGCGCCGGACGGTTTCGTCGGCGAGGTCTGCAGGCAACTGGCGGCTGAGATATTTCGCAGGCGCGAGGTCGGAGAAGACCCGGCCTCAATTCCCCTTGCAGAAGGAGCGCCACAGACAGGGGAACCCGCCCCGGGCGGCGAAGACATGCAGCAGGAACAGGCGCGGCGGCTGGCAAGCTCGCTTCTGGTCAGAGGCGCGGGCGCCCCGCTCACGAAGCCTGTCCTCGATGACTGCGTGGAGCGTGTGCTGGCGGAGAGCAGACGGCGGGAACTGTCCGAGTTGCAGGATCTGGTGAAGCGGGGAGAGATAACCAGGGACGATCCCCGGTTCCAGGAGTATCTTGCTCTGATGCGCCGCGCACACGGATAGTGTCAGTAATTTTACCGGTTTGTTTGATTTTGACGCTGGGGTCAGCCGTTCCGGCACAGATTGTGCAGCAGGTAAGTACAGGATGATCTCTTCTGGCAGACAACAGGCGCTCTTGACGGGAGGGGCATGACGTTGGCGCTCGATCCACAACTCAAGGAGACGTCGGAGTATACCCGCCTTCTGGATCAGGGCAGGCGCAGCGGTACTCTTACGTACGACGAGATCAACGAGGCTCTCAGCCAGTCCGAGGACATTGACCCGGAGCACCTCGACGACATGATGCAGGCGCTCATGGAGGACGGCATTCGCATTCTGCCGCCTGCCGCTCAGAGCGGACAGCCCCGCATGCCCGCGCCCGTCAGCGCGGCGCCCGAGAAGCTTACCATCACGCAGAAGGCCGAGCGCGAGATCAGCGAAGTCGAGGGCGTTCCCGTGGACGACAGTGTGCGCATGTGGCTGCGCGAGATCGGGAAGACCACTCTGCTCACAACCCGGCAGGAGGTCTCCCTCGCCAAGCGCATCGAACGCGAGGACATGGAGGCGAAGGCCGACCTTACCGAGGCGAACCTGCGGCTGGTCGTGAGCATCGCCAAACGCTACAGCGGCCGCAGCCTGTCGTTCGCCGACCTTATCCAGGAAGGCAACATCGGCCTGATGCGCGCCGTCGAGAAGTTCGACTACCGCAAGGGGTACAAGTTCAGCACGTACGCAACCTGGTGGATACGCCAGGCCATCACGCGCGCCATTGCCGACCAGGGACGCACCATCCGCATACCCGTGCATATGGTCGAAACCATCAACCGCCTCGTCAAGACCTCCGGGGCGCTCCTGCAGCAACTGGGGCGTGAGCCCACCGTCGAAGAGCTTGCCCGCGAGATGCAGATGCCTCCCGAGCGGGTGTCCGAGATCATGAAGGTCGCGCCCGGGCCGCTTTCGCTCGAGACGCCGATAGGCGAAGAGGAAGACAGCCACCTGTCGGATTTTATCGAGGACCACGAGGCTGTCTCCCCGTCGGAGGCCGCCACGCGGGTCATTTTGCGCGAGAAGATCGAGGACGCTCTCAACAATCTGACCGAGCGCGAGCGCGATGTCCTCAAAATGCGCTTCGGGCTGGACGATGGTTGCCAGAGGACGCTTGAAGAGGTGGGGCGACACTTCAAGGTCACCCGCGAGCGCATTCGCCAGATAGAGGCAAAGGCGCTCAAGAAGCTCCGCAGCCCGTCGCGCAACCGCAAGCTCAAAGAGTACCTCGACAGCTAGGGCTGCCCGCGGTCTGCAAGCCATGGACATGGCGCTCAAGGACCTCCTCCTCGCCGCCGACCTCAGCCCGGATGGCGTTGAGCGCCTGCTGAGCCCCTTCGGCTTCGAGCGTCCTCACGAGATTGACCGGGCGCTCCAGCGCATGTGTCCCGCGCCAGCCGACCGGACGGCGCTTGCCGAGCATATTCAGGTATTCCTCGACGCAGTCGCGCGGTCTGCTGACCCGGAGGCCTGTCTGATTCATCTCGAACGGGTCGCCGAGAGTTTCGGGCAGCGTTCGCTGCTCTACCGGCGGCTTGGCTCGGACCCGCGCTGGCTTGAGAACTTCTGCACTGTCGCCGGGTCCGGCAGAGCGCTGGCCGACGTGCTGGTGCTCAATCCCGGCTGCCTGGACATCCTTGCGGATGACCGGCAGCTTGCCGTCCCGAAAACCCTCGACGAGATGAGGCTCGAAGCCGCGCGGGCGTCGGAGGCGTTCGACGGGCCGCAGGCGAGGCTGGACGCACTGCGCCGCATGCGCCGCCGCGAATACCTGCGCATCGGCGCCCGCGAGCTGACCGGCCTCGGAAGCTTCGCCGATGTCGTCCACGAGATATCCGACCTCGCCGAGGCGCTGGTCGCCGAGACACTCGCCATCTGCCACGAAAGCCAGCCCTTCGCGGGCGGCGAAAAACCATCCGATTACGCGGTCATAGCGCTCGGCAAGCTTGGCGCCCGCGAACTGAACTACTCGTCCGATATTGACCTCGCGCTTGTGTGGGATGTCCCGGAGGGGCCGGAGGTAGCCCCGCTCACGGCGTTCTACCAGAAGCTCTCTCTGTCGCTCGTCGAAGCTCTCTCCGGGCTGTCGGGCGAAGGACGGATGTACCGGGTGGATCTCCGGCTGCGCCCGTACGGCAAGTCCGGCCCCATCGGATCGTCAGTTGCGCAGTTCCTTGGCTACTACGACGCGTGGAGTGAGTCCTGGGAGCGGCAGGCGCTCATCAAGGCGCGGACCATCGCCGGCGCGCCGTGCCTGTGCGAGCGGCTGGAGCGGTTTCTTTCCGAGTTCGCTTTCGCGCGTCCGCTCGACGCGGTGTCGGTGCAGGAGATTCTGGCCGTGAAGCAGCGCTCGGAAGAGCACCGCGCGCGCGAGGGCGCCATGGATCGGCAGGTGAAACACGGCTGGGGAGGGATACGGGATGTCGAATTCACCGTCCAGCTTCTGCAGCTTATGGCGGGGGCCGATCATCCCGAAGTGCGGACGCGGGCGACGCTGGACACGCTCGGCGCTCTCGTCTCGATCGGGGTGCTGAGTGCTCGGGAAGAGGCGTTTCTCGAGTCCGCTTATCTGTTTCTGAGGCAGGTGGAGCATCGGCTGCAGCTTGTGGATGAACTGCCTATGCAGCATCTGCCAGACGATCCGGTCAGGCTGCGCCGGGTGGCCTTCACGATGGGCTACCGCGATGAAGACGGCGCCAGCGCGACCGAGGGGTTCCTTGCGGATTACGATGCGACGACGCGCACGGTGCGACAGATTCACGAGCGGTTGTTCAGGGCGCTTGCGGGTGGCGGCGCGAGGGAGCAGGGCGACGTGTCTTCTCAGCTTGCGCGCATCATTCAGCATGACGATGAAGACGCCGGCCTGCTTGAAAGCTTCGGCTTTCGGTTTCCCGCGGATGCAGCGGCGCGCCTGCGCCAGATAGCGCGCGGCAGCGACGCGTCGGCCATATCGTCGGAGCGCCAGCGGCGATTCCTGCAGATGCTGCCGGACCTTCTCGCCGCGCTTGCGAAGAGCCCCGACCCCGACGCGGGCCTGCTCAACCTCCAGCGCATTGCCGAGGCGACCGGCTCGCCGCTGCAGTTCTTCCGGTCCATTGGGTCGGGCAGTGAGCCGCTTGGTGTGTTTGCGATGCTCGCGGCGTCGGGCGAGTTCCTTCCCGGGGCGCTGGCCCGGCACCCGGAGTACATTGACTTTCTGGCCAGCCCGGCCGCCATCTCCCGCGCCCCGTCGCTGGCCGATTTGCGGCGGGGCCTGATCGAGCGTGTCCGGGCTGAAGGCTCCTTCGAGGGGAGGCTGGATGCCCTGCGCCGCTTCCGCCTGCGCGAGTTCCTGCGGATCGGTGTCCGTGACGTCGCGGGGTTGTCGGGCGTCACGGCTACCATGCGGCACGTCAGCCTGCTTGCGGAGGCCTGCCTTTTCGCGGCGCTTGAGATCGCGTCGGGACGTCTGGATGGCGAAAACCGCCTGCCCGGGCATCTCGCGGTTCTCGGTATGGGCAAGCTGGGCGGACGGGAGCTGCACTACTCCTCGGACCTCGACCTCGTATGCGTGTACGAGGAGGCGCCGGGCGCGGATGGCGCGCGCCGCGATTTCGAACGCGCGGTGCGCGAGATTCTCGACATTCTCGGCCGCCTCACAGCAGAAGGCCGCGGCTTCAAGGTGGATCTGCGCCTGCGGCCGGAGGGCAGCCAGGGTGTGCTTGCTGTTTCGTTTGCGGGATACTGCCGCTATCTCGAAGAGCGGGTGCAGGCGTGGGAGAGGCAGGCGCTTCTGCGCGCACGCGTTGCCGCCGGAGACCGCGCGCTCGGCCGCAGGCTGCTCGGACGGGTGGAGGAAGCTCTCTGGGGGCGTCCTTTCACAAACGAGGACGTGGAAGAACTCCGTCACATCAAGCGCCGCATCGAGAACGAGCGTGCAAGCCAGTCCGGCGAAGTGATTGACATCAAGCTTGGGCCGGGCGGCATTCTGGACATCGAGTTCACGGTACAGGCGCTGCAGATGGCGTATGGCGCCTGTCACTGTCCTGTTCGCACACCGAACACCCTTAAAGCGATCACGGCGCTCAAGGATGCGGGCGCCCTGTCCCCGGCGGATGCGACAACCCTTCGCAGCGCGTATCTGTTTCTCAGGCGTGCCGAAAACCGGCTTCAGATGGTCAGCGAACAGGCCGCCGAAGGCGTCCCGGCGTCTCCTGAAGCGCTCGGGACATTCGCCGCCCGGCTCGGATATGCTGATAGAGTGCGGGCATCGGGGCAGTTCCTTGCCGGCCTGGGGCGGCACACGGCCAGGGTCCGCGCGATTCACGAGGCTGTATTCTACGAAAGCGATCTCACGCGCGATGCTTGGGCGCTTCCGTCCGGTCAGAAGAGGAGACGGCGTTGCCGAAAGACAACTCAGGCAGAATGCGAATAGCTATGGCTCAGATCAACCCGAGGGTGGGGGATCTGGACGGCAACCGCGACACGGTGCTCCGATACACGAATATGGCGGCCGCGGAAGGGGCGGACGTCGTTCTGTTTCCCGAACTCGTTCTGACCGGCTACCCTCCGGAAGATCTCCTGCTGAAGCCCGCCTTTCTTCGCGCGGGCGAGAGAGCCATGGCCGATGTCGTTTACGGCACGCAGGGCATCGTTTCGATTGTGGGGTTCGTGGACACGGACGGCGGCATCTACAACGCGGCGGCGGTCATCGAGAACGGCCGGGTGGCGGGCGTGCACCGCAAGCAGCGGCTTCCCAACTACGGCGTCTTCGACGAGGCCCGCTACTTCCAGAAGGGCGGGCGCCCGGGCGTCTTTTCGGTGGGAGACGTTCGCTTTGGGGTGAACGTGTGCGAGGACATCTGGTATGCCGACGGCCCGGCGCTCGCGCAGGCGCGGGATGGCGGCGCGCGGGTCATATTCGTCATCAACGCCTCGCCGTATCACGCCGGAAAATGGCGCGAAAGAGAGCAGATGCTTGCCGCCCGCGCCGCTGATAACGGGGTGGTTGTCTGCTACCTCAACATGACCGGCGGGCAGGACGAGCTGGTCTTCGACGGGATGTCGGTCATAATCCTGCCGGACGGAACGGTCGCGGCGCGCGGCAGCGCCTTCGCCGAAGGGCTGATCGTCGCGGATGTTGATATCCCCGGTTGTGATGGCGCATCGAGTGAGGGTGGCGAAGAGATCCCGGCGGTTCCGCTTGCCAGCGCGCTCAGGGGCTGTCCGGGCGAGCCCCGCCGTGCGCTCGCCGCCGGGCCGGACGAACTCGAGGAGATCTACGGCGCGCTTGTGCTCGGAACTCGCGACTATGTGCGCAAGAACGGCTTCTCGAAGGCTGTGCTGGGGCTCTCCGGCGGCATAGACAGCGCCCTTGCCTTCGCCATCGCCTGCGACGCGCTCGGGCCCCAGAACGTGCTGGGCGTCACCATGCCGAGCCGCTACTCGAGCGAGGATACCCGCTCCGACGCCGAACTCGTCGCCGCGAACTTCAACACGAGCTTCCTCTGCCTGCCGGTCGAGGACGTGTTCCATGCGTACGCCGGGCTGCTGGCGGAGCCTTTCGCGGGAACCCGGCCGGGGCTTGCCGAGGAGAACCTGCAGGCGCGCATCCGGGGAACCCTGCTGATGGCGCTCTCGAACAAGTTCGGGCATCTGGTGCTGACGACAGGCAACAAGAGCGAAATGGCCGTCGGTTACGCCACGCTCTACGGCGACATGGCGGGCGGGTTCGCAGTGCTCAAGGACGTGCCGAAGACGCT
>JAGVUD010000321.1 GCA_019136435.1 Armatimonadota bacterium
ATTTGACGAGTTTACACGGGCGCTGGATGAAGGCCGCCAGCCGGAATGCAGCCTCGAAGACAACACCCGCTCCGTGGCCATGATGCTGGCGGTTACAGAAGCCGCGGACACGGGCGATACGATAGAGTTTGGCGCGTTCCTCGATCGCGTTACAGGCAACACACACTAAGGAGGCCGAAGTGAGCGGACCTATTGACCGCAGGGATTTTCTGAAGCTGATGGGAGCGGCTGGCCTGACCGCGCTTGGCGGGCAGGCTATGGGCGCTGAGGCCCCGGGCAGACCGAACATCATCTACATCATGTCCGACGACCACGCCGCGCACGCGCTGAGTTGCTACGGCAGCACACGAGGCCATACGCCTAACCTCGACCGTCTCGCGCGCGAGGGCGTTCGATTTACGAATGCATTTGTCACCAACGCCCTTTGCGCTCCGAGCCGGGCGACCCTGCTGACCGGCAAATACAGCCATCTCAATGGCCTCAGGGACAATCTGGACAACTTCGACGGCAGCCAGGTCACGTTTCCCAAGTTGCTTCAGAAGGCGGGTTACACAACCGCGCTCATCGGCAAGTGGCATCTCAAGAGCGATCCGACGGGTTTCGACTACTGGAACATCCTTCCCGGACAGGGCATCTACGACAACCCGGCGTTCATTGAGATGGGTGAACGCAAGACGCATCCCGGCTACGTCACGGATGTGATTACGGATTTCGCCATCGAGTATCTGCGCGAGCGTAAGGAGGGGCAGCCGTTCTGCCTTGTTCTCCACCACAAAGCCACACACCGGCCGTGGAAGCCCGACGACGAGCGCCGGGCCAGCTTCGAGCGGAAGCAGTTTATCACTCCCGCGACCTTTGATGACGACTACGAGGGGAAGGCGAGTGCCGCCGCTCACGCCGACATGCGCATCGCCAATATGCCCGACTACGTGGACGAAGAGCCGGAGGGTCTCACGCCTGAAGAGCGCAAGAAATGGAATTACACGCGCTATATGCGCGACTACTTTGCAAACGCTACCTGCCTGGACGAGGGCATCGGACGGGTGCTGGACCACCTGAAAGAGTCCGGGCTGGAGCGCAACACCATCGTTATCTACACGTCCGACAACGGGTTCTTCCTTGGAGAGCACGGGTGGTATGACAAGAGGTTCATGTACGAGGAGTCGATCCGGGTTCCGCTTCTGATCCGCTATCCGGGCGAGACGCGGCCGGGCCGCGTTGAGAACCGGTTCGTAGTGAACACCGACTTCGCTCCCACCTTCCTCGACTATGCCGGGGCGCGGATACCGGGTGACATGCAGGGCCAGAGCCTGCGTCCCCTGATGGCCGGCTCAGCGGCGCCAGATTGGCGAAAGTCCGTGTACTATCACTATTACGAGTACCCGCTGTCCCATCGCGTCCGCGAGCACTACGGGGTGCGCACGGAACGCTACAAGCTGATCCACTACTACTCGATGAACGAATGGGAACTGTTTGACCTGAAGACAGATCCGCGCGAAATGAAGAACGTCTACAGCGCTTCGGAGTATCAGCCTGTCGTCCGGGAACTCAAGACGGAACTGGCGCGCCTGCGCAAGGAGCTCAAGGTGCCGGACGACCCTCCGGCCGAAGGGTGAGGCAGACGAGCATCAGTCGAGACAAACCAGGACAGCGGCGACATCGTCTCTGATCTCGCCGTGGGCGAAGGTGTTCACCTCTTCGATAACGGCCGACAGAGTGTCGGCCGCCGTGGGTCTCTGCATCTCAAGAAACGCGCTGCGCAGGCGATCAATTCCGTAGAAACCGCGCTCGCCGCGAGCCTCAGTGAGTCCGTCGGTGTAGAAGAACAGCCGATGACCGCAGTCCATTGCGATGCGGAACTGCTCGTAGCTGACTTCGGGCAGGATGCCCAGAACTATGCCCGGCTTCTCGAGATCCTGCACCTCGGGGCCATCGGGAATGAGCCACAGGGGCGGCTCGTGCCCCGCATTGGCGAAGACGAACTCACGCAGGTCGGTGTTGAGCACCCCATAGAGCAGTGTGACAAACCCGTCCTGCGTCTCCTTCGTGACGACGCGGTTGAGGCGCGACAAGACACTGGACGGCGAGGGATCTTCATAAGCGAAAGCCCGCAGCGTGCTCTTCACAAACGCGGTCCGGGTAGCAGCCGCGAGTCCCTTCCCCGCGACGTCGCCTATGACGATACCCAAGAGCCCCGGCGCCGGCTCGAAAACGTCGTAGAAATCGCCGCCCACCAGAGCTTCGGCGTATGCTGCCCTGTAGTAAGGCTCTATCGAAACTCCCCGTATGGCCGGGTTGTCAATGGCAAGCAGCGCGCGCTGAAGCGTCGTCGCAATCTGCTGCTGCTGGCGATAGGCCTCGACCAGAGACTTCTCCGCCCGTTTTCTGTCACCGATATCGGCAAAGTAGAGGGCGAGGCCGTCGCCAGAAGGATATGCGCGGATATCAGCCCATTCCGGCATCAGGGCGTCGGCGGCCTCGAACTGAACGGCTACCCCCGTGGACATGGACGAGCGAATCGCAGCCTCGGCGTCGGTGTTGGCAAGATCGGGGTACACATCCCAGAGATTGCGTCCCACCGTGTCCTGGCTGGCGCGGCGGGCGAGTTCGAGGGCCTGATGGTTCACGTAGATGATGCGCCAGTTTCTATCTACAGCGATAAGGCCATCAGTAATGCTTTCCATCATCGTGGTAGTGCGTTGATTGGCCTTTATCAGAGCTTCGCGGGACCGCGCCAGTTCGGCGGCCGATTCCTCCGCCTGCCGCCTCGCCTGTGACTGCGACAGCGTCAGCGCGAAAAGGAGCAGCGAGACGGCCAGTCCGGTAAGTAGAATGCGGACAGGGCGGTCGAGGTTGGCCTGTGTTCTCAAGGTTGGACGGGCGGCAGTGGTCATGGTCCACGTGCGGGCGCCGAAGTGCAGGAGAACCGTCCGCTTCAGCGCGCGGGTTTCCCAGCCGGGGGGATGATCCGACCACGAGTCGAACACCTTCGTGGCCGCATTGACGGAAGTCCCGTCGTAGACCTCAATATCGAGCATCTCGCGGCGCGCGGGGTCTATCATCGTCGAGAGCATGTTCACCGTGCGGAGCGGGCAGTAGATGAATCCGGCGAGCCGCCTGCGGCGTTCCTCCACCGTGCGCGGCTCAGGGCCCGGGGTGTACACCGGATGATAGATAAGAAATCCGGGCAGCTTCTCGCCCCCATTCTCCTGCTGAAGGACGACCGTGCCTGATGCGGCCGGTTCGGCGGTGTCTCGCGCCCTTGCCATCGCCTCGCGCCGCACAGGTTCGGTCATCATGTCGAAGCCGATTGCAGCGCGGTTGCGTTCGTCGAGCGGCTCCAGATAGACTATCGAGGTATATTCCTGCCGCGGAAAGTCGGGCCAGACGCGAAAGTCCGGCATCCCCTGCCCTCTCACCCGCTGAATCACCGCTTGCTTCTCTGAGGCAGTGAAGCGCGCGGCGTATCCGATTCCCTGCAGGCCGGGGTAGTTCTTGCGCACGTCGAGAACTCTGGCGAAGACGCCGAACTCGTCTCGCGTAACCTGATCGCTTGCCGCGAAGATGCCTGCGCCCGCCCGGAGCAGGCTTTCGTACAGCTGCAGGCGGCTGACGATCGTGTCGCGGGTCTCCTGCGTCATCGTTTCCAGCCTCAGCCTTGTTCTGGTCTGGGCGGCTGATCGCTCCATGTAAGCGACCAGCCCGGTCACCAGCAGGGCCGCGACAAGCACAACGTATGGCGTCAGGACGTGGCTAAGGACCACAGCAGCGCGTCCGCTGTGCGGCGGCCTCCCTGCATTGACGGGCGTTTCCGGAGGGCGTTTGACGGCCCGCCATTCAAGCGATTCGTAGCCGATGCCGCAGACGATTGACCGCGGGGATACACGGGGGTGGATGTGCAGGAGGAAATGAGTTCTCATGACAAACCGGTTCGCTCGAGCAGCCGCCGCTCTAATTGCGCTTCTGCCGCTTCCCGCCAGCGCCTGGGGGCCTGTGGGCCACGAGGCGATAGGAACAGCATCGGCGGAATGGCTTGAGAAGCAGGGATACACGTCGGCGCAGAAGCACGTGCAAGCGCTTCTGCGTCCCGGCGAGACGCTGGCCAGCATCTCGAACTGGGCGGACCACATAAAGTACGGGTCGCCCTTGCCCGGAGACACGGAATCGCAGGCTTTTCTCGACGACGAGCGCAACCTTGTGCCGACAGTCGAGGACGGGAAGGCCCGCCATTTCGGGTTTCACTACACCGACCGCCCGTTCCAGGCCCGCGCGTATGAGCCGGGCGGAATCGGCGCGCGCCCGGACGATATCGTTGGCACCCTGAACGAGTGTATCGTCTCGCTTCAGAACGCGGACAAAGGCGGTCAGCGCTTCTCCCCTCGAGTTGCGCTGATGCTGCTGACGCACTTTGTGGGCGATCTTCACCAGCCGCTCCACGTCGGCTGCGGCTACATCGTGCCCGGTGAAGGCGGAGATTGGCGGTTCGCTTACCCCTCGGCGGCGAATGGAGCGATCTGCGACGAGGGCGGCAACAAGATCGCCTTCAAGCTGGATGGAAGGAAGACCCGCCTGCACAGATACTGGGACGAACACGCGGTGCTGACGGCCGCGCACGGACGATCATCGGCGATCTTTGGCAAGGCCCTTGCCTTATACGAACCGCACCCTGCATGGAAAGCGCATGGGCCCCTGAACACCTGGCCAAGAGTCTGGGCCTCCGACACACTTGCCGCGTCGCGTGAGATGTATGCTCCTGTCCGGCTCGTATCCGCATCAGGCGAAGGCGCCGCGCGTGAGTGGACAATCGCGTTTGACGGCGGCAACATGGCATACTCCAGATTGTCGGGCCGCCTTGCTGATCGGCAGCTCGGCAAAGCAGCATACCGCCTTGCGGAGCTGCTCAACGCCATATGGCCCACGCCTGGCAAGACACCGAAACAGTAGCTGACGCCCATTATCGAGAATAGATCAGAGGTTCCCGGCCGCATATGAAAATGAAACTCCTGGCGTGCGACGTGCTCTCCCGCGAGCTTTGCAGCATCGCTGCCGACAGCCCGAGCGTCGTTGATGTTCACTTTCTGCCTTCAACGCTGCACGACGTCCCGGAACAGCTGCGCGTGGAGGTGCAGGCTGAAGTTGATGCAAGCGAAGGAAAGGGCTACGAAGCCATCGTGCTCGGCTATGGCCTGTGCAGCAGGGGCACGGCGCAGGTGTCTGCCCGGTCGGTGCCGCTGATCGTTCCCCGCGCGCACGATTGCATTACCCTGTTTCTGGGCTCCCGCAGCCGTTACGACGCCGAGTTCACGGGCAATCCGGGAACGTACTACTTCACCTCCGGATGGTGCGAGCGCAAGGACGGCACTGTTGATCAGGGAGTTGTGCGGGACCGCAAAGCAGACCATTACGAACAGCGCTTCCGCGAGTATGCCGAGAAGTATGGCGAAGACAATGCGCGCTTTCTGATTGAGCAGGAGACTCAGTGGCTGGCGAACTATACGCGGGCGACGTTTATTGACACTGGGGTCGGGGATTCGTCGAAGTATCGCGAGTTCACGAGAGATCTGGCCTGTCAACGCGGGTGGGAGTTCGCGGAGATTCCTGGCGACCTCGGGCTACTCGCGCGCATGCTGGCCGGGGACTGGCGCCCCGAGGAAGTGCTGCGGGTGGAGCCGGGACAGACGATCGCCGAATCGTTCGACGAGCTTGTGCTGAAAGTGCGTTAGCGCGGGAGGCACTGCTTCGTATCGGTGCAGGATGCGGCGCGAGCAGTGCCTAAGCATGCTCTGAACCCATAAGGAGCGTGCACAGTGGATTACCCGACAGTACAGCAGTTGTTCGACCTCAGCGGGCAGACGGCGCTTGTGACCGGCGGCGCCCGGAACCTCGGTTTCGACATGGCTCTCGCGCTGGCCGAAGCCGGGGCCGACGTTGTCATCACCTCCCGCACTCTGGCGAACGCCCGGAAGTCAGCGTCACTCATCGCCGAAAGAACAGGCCGCCGCATTCTTCCTCTTGAACTGGACGTCTGCGAAGAGGAGCAAGCATCCGCCGCCATTGACGCGTGCCTGGCCGAGTTCGGCAAGCTGGACATACTCGTGAACAACGCAGGAAACGTGGCGAGCAAGCCCGGAACGGCCCACCTCGAGGAGCGTTCGCTGGAAGACTGGATGGACTGCATCACTGCCAACCTCACGGGCACGTTTCTTTGCAGCAAGCACGCCACGGGCAAGGCGATGATCCCCGCCTGCAAGGGCAACATCGTCAATCTCGGCTCAATCACGGGCGTGATCGGCAAGGATCGGCGTGTGTACGAGGGGACACCGATGGGCGGGACGACGGTGGACTATCACGCTGCAAAGGGCGGCATCATAGCCATGACCCGCGATATGGCCTGCTATCTGGCGCCCTACAACATTCGCGTCAACTGCATCAGCCCCGGCGGGTTCTGGCGCAACCAGCCGGAATCGTTCGTCAAGGCCTACAGCGAGACCGTGCCGATGGGCCGCATGGGGCAGGACGGCAAGGAGATGAAGGGGGCCGTGGTATTCCTCGCCTCCGAGGCGTCCAGCTACATCACCGGACACAACCTGATGGTCGACGGAGGCCTCACCGCCTGGTAGATGGCAATGGGCGAAGACTGGCGGAACCTGAGCGCTCTTGTTGCCGGGTACGGCTCCATCGGGCGGCGTCACGCAAGGGTGCTGGGCGAGATAGGCCTCTCCGACATCCGGGTCGCCGAGCCGGACGAGACGCTTCGCTCGCAGGCCGCGGAAGCGTTCGGCGCCGGGCGCGTGTTCGAGAGCTATGAGAACGCGCTGGAATCGTCGCCCGACACCGTTTTCATCTGTACCCCGACAGCGATGCACGTTCCGCAGGCTCTGGAAGCAGTCGGCCTGGGAATGGATGTGCTTGTCGAGAAGCCTCTCGGGCTGCACCCGCAGGAGTGCCAGGAGCTGGCGCGCGCGACGGACGGCGCTGGCGCGATTGTGATGCCCGCGCACTGCTTCCGTTTTCACGAGGGGCTTCTGCGCGCGAAATCGTGGCTGACGGCAGGTCGAATCGGGCGCGTAATCTCGGTGCGCGGCATTGTGGGCGAATACATCCCCGAGCCGATGCCGAACTACCTCAACATGGCGGTCTCGCGCTGCAACGGAGTTTATGAACTGATGCACGACATTGATATCGCCATCTGGTTCGCGGGGCAGAAACCAGAGCAGGTGGTTGCCATTGACGGCTCGTTCGGAGGCCTCGGGATGGAGGCGCCCGATCTGGTCGAGACACTCATCCGCTTCCCTGACCGCGCCGTCGCAAGCGTGCATCTGGACTTCTTCGAGCGAAGCCGCCACCGGCAGACTGAGGTGTTCGGCGAGAAGGGGACCGTGATCGTCGAGTTCGCGTCGTGGGACGTGTGCCATCTGTCTCTTTACAGCGCTGAAGAGCGGGCATGGACTCACGAGGAGATCGCAACCGAGCGGGACGACATGTTCCGGGACGAGGACCGCGCGTTTCTGGAGTGCGCAGTGTCTGGTGCGCGCCCACCGGTGACGGTTGAGGACGGCGCTCTGGCCGTGGCGGTCGTGGAGGCGAGCAAGCAGTCCTCCCGCACCGGCCGCGCTGTGGTTCTATAGCGTGAACGTCCGGGTTCTGGAGTCATCGGTCACGTTCCGGGAGCAGCCCTTCGTCCGGCCGTTGCAGATCAGCTCGGGCAAGATTACCGAGATCACCGAGGCGACGGCGACAGTGCGGGTATCGCTCGGCGGAGTCGAGGCCGAGGGGCGCGGGTCTATCTATTTGAGCGACTTGTGGGCGTGGCCCGATCCGGCACTCAGCCACGATGTGCGCGATGCTCACCTGCGCAGTCTTACCTCTGAGATATCGGAAAGACTCGCGGACTTGGGCGGCGGCGAGAGCGCTCATCCGCTCGAGTTGGGTCTGCGACTGCACGACAATGTCTGCGCAATGGACTCCCCCGTGCCGTCGCTGCTGGCCCGCGCGATGTGCCTGAGTCCGTTCGACGCCGCCATCCACGATGCTGCTGGCGTGGCGTGCGGCCTCAGCGCGTTTGCGTTCTATGACGACCCGGCCCCCATTCCGTCCGCTGATCATCTATTCCCGGAGGGCGCCGTGCGCGGCATCAGGCGCATCATTCGTGATCCGTGTTTCGAGATGCCGGCATGGCTTATCGTCAGCCGGGGTGACGACCTTCAACAGGATGTTCGCCCGTGGATTCGAGAGCGCGGGTACGGGTGCTTCAAGGTCAAGATTCTGGGACGCGACACCGAGGATGACGCGGCGAGAACCGCCGAGGTGTTCAGGGCAGTCCGGGCCTTCGGCGTGGCCGCTCCCCGTCTGACCGTGGACAGCAACGAGGGCAACGCCGATGCGCGCAGTGTCCGCGACTATCTTCTGAGCCTTCGCCAACGTGATAGCGAGGCGTTCGAAGCGGTGGAGTACCTGGAGCAGCCGACGGCGCGTGACATCGGGGAGCACCCGTACGACTGGAAACCCGTGACCGCGCTAAAGCCCGTGATGCTGGACGAAGGGCTTACGGGGCTTGATATCCTTCCCGGCGCGTTCAAACAGGGGTGGAGCGGCCTGGCGATGAAGACCTGCAAGGGTCACAGTTTCGCCCTCGCCGCTTCGGCATGGGCGGCAGCGCGCGGAATGCCGATTGCGCTTCAGGACCTGACGAATCCCGGGCTGTCACTGATTCACGCCGCTCTGTTTGCCGCCCACATCCCGACGGTGAACGGAGTTGAACTCAACTCCCCCCAGTACACTCCGGACGCGAACTCACCGTGGCTGCCGCGCCACGCCGGCCTGTTCCAGCCCGAAGACGGCGTGCACAGGCTGCCACGCGCCGCGGTAGCTGGACTGGGTTCGGCTCTTTAGGTCGCCGCACGGCAGGCTATCAAACAAACGGCCGCCGGAACTGCTCCCGGCGGCCATATGTCTTGCCTGAACTTGCAGTATTGTCAGCGTCTGCGGCGCATTGCCCCGGCGAGCGAAAGCACGCCGGCGGCCAGCGCGGCAAGCGCCGAAGGCTCCGGAACCATGCTCGGCCCGAACACATACAACTGGTTGTTCGCAAAGTCGGAGATCACCAGACCGTTATCCATCGGCGAGTATGCGAAGGACTAGAGCCCGTTGCCGTCGGGCAGCGCGAGCATGCCGCCAAACCCATCCAGGAGCTGCACCTCTGTCCCATCGCCGGTAGATGCCGCCAGCTTCACCTGAGTCAGAAACGGCTGCCCCGCGGCGACCGAAGTGCGGTCGTTAAAGATGATCAGGTCCGCGCCGTCGGTGGGTGCGCCGCCGGATATGAAGCCGATGTTCTGGCCGACGATGGTATCCGCGTCGGTAAGATCAACAATGACGCTGTTTCCGCTGACACTGTTGGCGCCCGAGCGGACGCTGCGCTGGACGTTATTCTTGACGCGCACATATAGATCGCCGGTTGCCGGGTCGTATGTGTGACCACGATACACGCTTCCGATGGTGGATATGAACAGGACGAACCCCGGCGTGTACGCGCCGCCGCTCACGCCGTAGATTTCGGCTCCGGTGGTCGCGTCGGTCAACTGCCTGCGGCCCTGGCCCGACTCGAGATGGGACACCCCGCTGCCCGCGCCGGCAAAGCCCGGGTCGTAGGCAATGCCGCCGTGCATTCTGGTGCGGCTGCCGGGATTGGTCACAACACCTCCGGCGCCGAACGCCGAGACAAGCGCTCCGGAAGCCGGATTCACGGCTACGATCTTCGATCCGCCCGCGTTGGCGCCGTCTTTACCGGCGAACAGGGCGGGCGCACCGCCTGAAGGGCCGATGGCCAGGGAGTTGTACCCCTCCAGCCCGTTCACATCCAGAACGCTTCCGGCAAGAGGCGTGTAAGTGGCCGAAGCGGACGGCGCAAGACCGTCAATTCTCAGCACGCCCACCTTGCCCGCAGTTGAGGCATCGTTGTATCCGCCCACGTATGCGCTTACTCCGTCATAAGCGACAGACATCGGCACTGAGCCCAGGTCGGATCCCTCTGTGAAGAACGCAGACAGATCTATCGTCTTCTGCAGGTAGAAATCCGCCGAAGCGGCTCCCGCGAAGCACACGAGAGCAAGCACTACGACAAGTAGCTTTCGCAACGTCTATCTCCTTTCAGAGAGCGGCACGCACAGGCCGTTGATATGACACGCCGCGCGATTCCTCTCCGCCTCCACATTACCACCCGCATGCCGCGCCGTCAACACATCGTGACGCGTTAACGATAGGAAACACGAGCGAAGTCGCAGGCATCCTGGTCGAGACGGCGCGCTCCCCGCCTCACCGCCTGCCTGATCTTCCACGCGATATATCTGCGCGCGTTCTCTGTCATGGACTCCGGGACCTCGATGCCGGCCTCCTGCATCCTGCAGTGCGCGTAAAGCTCGGCTTCGAACTCGCGCCTGTGCCGGGATTTCGAGGTCTTTCGATGAAGATGCAGGTGCCCGCACTCGTGCAGAAAGACATAGAGCGCTTTGCGCGTCTTCGGCAGAGGCGCCTCGATGGCCGCGACGTCGCCCTTGTGCATAGCCCGCCCGGTCAGCCTTTTGCGCCACCGCAGAATCACGACATCTTCCGGAACATTCGCGTGGGCGCAGACGAGACACTGACGGGCGATCTTGCCGGTTGCTGACGCCAGTTCCTGCTCGAGCAACGCCTTCGCATTGCGTCCTTGGGCGAGATCGCGAACTTCCTGGACGGTTACGCGGCGTGGCAACGAGTAGTCCTTACGCCGCTACGGCCGATCGGAGATGGGTGGGTGTTCATTGAC
>JAGVUD010000133.1 GCA_019136435.1 Armatimonadota bacterium
GCTCCATCGCCTCGAGGCGCTCCATGGGAAAGTCCACCACGGGCAGCGCAAGGTGGGAGTCCACCGACGTGTCGCCGTGTCCCGGGAAGTGCTTCACGGATGTAGGCACGCCGCCGTCGTGGAACCCGCGGATAGCGGCCTGCGCGAAGCGGCTCACGATCTCCGGGTTATCGCCGTACGAGCGCGTGCCGATGATCGGGTTCAGCGGGTTGTTGTTGACGTCCACGCAGGGCGCGAAGTCGAAGTTGATGCCGGTGGCAAGAAGCTGCTCGGCCGTGGCGCGCGCCGCTTTGTATGCGTACTCCGGGTCGCCGGTCGCGCCGAGCGCCATATTGCTCGGAAACACGACATAAGCAGGCGCCCGCAGGCGAGCGACCATGCCGCCCTCCTGGTCAGCGATAATGAAGACGGGTATCTTCGAGCGCTCCTGCAACTCGTTCATCGTGCGCGCGGTCTGCTCGGGCGCGCCGATATTGCGCCCCAGCAGGACCACGCCGCCGACCTCGAAATCCTCCACCAGCAGCCGGGCGTGCTCGGAGACGGTGACGTTGTCTTCGTCCGTCTCGCCCTGCCAGCCCAGGATCAGGAGCTGCCCGATCTTCTGGCGGGTGGTCAGGCGGCTGATAATCTCATCTATTCTCGCGGACATCTGCTGCTCCTGTTCTACGCGATCACTCGTTCGCGAGGCGCGCGGAGGCGCCGTTGGCTTTCATCTCTACTACTCTTGCATCCGGCGGCGAAGCGGCATCCCAGGTGATGGCCGCCGAGCCGACGCCGTCCGGGCCGCATCGCACCGTTGCCGGATCGGCAGTGCCACCCGTAACGGTGACAGTGACATCCGCATTCGCACTCACGTTGCCCAGACCATCCTTGACAGTGAAGGTGAGCTTGCGCGACGGCGAACCGGCCGGCGTGGAAGCATCCCAGGCCGCGCTGATGGACCCGGGAGTTCCCGCGACCACGGTCACATTCGTTGCGGTAGTGGACGTTCCGATTCGCGCGGCCACCGCATGAGAGCCCTTGCGCAGCGCCCTGAAGACTCCGTTCTGCTCCACGAACCCTCCGCCGTTGCGCGTGCCCCAGATGACATTCGACGAAGCGGCAGCCGCGCCGCCTGTCGGTGACACCTTGAACTGCGTTGCCGTTCCCGCCCCAACCGACGGATTGGCCGGCTCGAGCGTGAAGGTGGGCGAGGCAGCGGCAGGTTCGGGAGCATATACGAGCAGGCCGCTCGCGACCGTGCGCTGCTGCCCGTCAGACGGGCTGTTGATGACGACGTCGCCCACGACGAGCGTGCTGGAGCCGCCCCCGTCCAGGTTGATCGCATCGGTGCAGCCCTGGTTCTGCATCACGGCGGCAAGTTCGGGAAGAGACGCGCCCCGGCTGGTGATCTGCCGCCCGTCCACAACGGCGATCAGAACGTATCCGTTGCGGGTGACGCCAACGGAAGTCCGCGGGTGACGCACCGTTCGGAAGCTGTTCGAAAACCCGTCTCCGTTCTCCTTCTCGGTGACAGTGCCGTCCTTGATGAGCCACGAGCCGCCGCCGCACGCGTCGCGGACGCCGATCCATGAGCGCTGGTCGTCATCCTGCAGGATGAGCTTGACTTTGACGGCGCCGCCCTCGGCCCCCGAGGCGGCATCGGTCAGTTCGCGCACGCGCGGTCCCTCGGCGACGAGCACGACATCTTCGCGCCCGATGGGCGTGTTCTGAGCGGGGGTGACGATCTTCCGGACTTTGGCGCTGACCGTTCCCTTCTCAGTGAGAGCGCCCCAGTCGCACTCGAGGACGAGCTCGGCGCTGTTCTCGCGGGCGCCTGTGGAAGTGCCCCAGGCCCGCTCGTAGACGACCAGTTCACCGGCGGCAAGCGGGCGGTCCACTCCGTTCGCCTTGATGAGCCGCCCGTTCGGAAATTCGAACGTCAGCGCCATCCGCACACATCCGAGCAGGGCGCGGTTGTTAGCGAAGAAGCCCACGGCGGGGCGATCCACCCACGGCTCGCTGACGAGCCTGCCTTCAACCACGGTCAGCCCGAGCGGATCGGACGTCCACGGGAAGAAATCGCCATTCGCCCCGGCCACGGCGCGGGTGCGGGCGACGGCGGAGGCGACCGTCTCGCGCCGCTTCGAGTTGATGAAGTTGTTCGCGACAAAAGCGCCCACGCGAACGCCGGCCTGGCGCGGGTCCACCTTGATGCCCGTAAAGACGAGCGGGGTGGACGGGTCAACGCGCTCGAGCAGGACGACTCCCGGCGCGACGGGCTTTTCGTAGACGCGAGGCGATGAGCCTGTCTGCGCATGCGCCGCGATTGCGGCAAGACAGAAGGCCAGAATCAGAAGACAGAGGCGAGAGGTGCGAAAAATCACTGTTGTATCAACTCCACATTCGCGCGCGGCGCGGTTACGCGCTCCCCACCCGCAATCTCGGCGACAAGCACCCTGACCATGGCGCCCGACGGCACCGGCTGCAGTTCGGTGGGAAGTTCGACGACGCGTCCGATCTGCCCGAACCAGGGGTCACGTATGAGCCGCACCGCGCTTCCGATCTCGAGCGCCCCGGCGGCGTCCGCCGCAACGGTTGCTCCTGACGAGACGCCCGGAACAATGACCTCCGGACGGATGACACCGGCCCTGATCTGCGTGGCCCCGTTGACCGATGCTTTCTGCCCTTCGAGACTGCTGAGCAGCTCCCACGTTCGAGCGGCCATCTGAAGCCCGCCAAAACCCTCCGTCAGAATCACCGTCGTCACGACCGGCTCCTGCCCGGTAATCGCCACGCCGATGTCGAACCCGAGATACGAGACGATGTCGGAATCCACCACCCCGCCCACGACGATGGCGGCCGCGCCGCGCGATGCGGCGGCCTGCAGAGCCGACAGATCGGCGCACGCGCCGCCGATGAGCACCTGCCCCTCGACGTCCTCCGGGATTCCGTCCGCGCTCAGCGTCTGCGACGGGTCGGTCGCGACCATCCGCACGGGTCCGTGCTTTTCGCCCCCGATGCCGAAGATACCCTGCACGAAGGCTCCATCGGTCTCCACCACCGCGCCCTCGTTGGGGATGACCTCCGTAACGATTCCGTGGATGTAAGCGGTGATTTCGACGGGCGAGGGCGCCTCGCGGATGCCGATGTTGCCCGAGATCGGGTTTATCAGCTCAATGAGACCCGAAACGGGCGTGCGGCACTCGTTCTTGAACAGACCGAAGAAGCTCGTGCTGCGGCACAGGATGTCGCCCTTCTGCACCGTGTCGCCTTCCTTGACCTGCAGATGCTTGCCGAGGTCGTTCGGCTCGACGCCGAGCAGTTCGGCGGCGCGCACCGTGCGCATGATCCCGGGAAGCTCGGCGCGCGCCAGAACATCGTCGGGCTCGACGGCGCGGCCGGACTCGACCAGCACTTCTCCCGTGAGGGGAAGACGCCTGAGCTTGCGGATGTGCGCCGAGCGGCTGACTTTCAGGCCGGGGCTATAAGCTGTTGCCATTCATATCTCCGTTTGCGAAAGGACACCGGGACATCACTCGGCCGGCAGCCCGAAAGAATCGTAAGCCTGGCGCAACGCCGCCACCCGCTCGGCCGTGTCCTTCGAGTGCGGCAGGGGCCGGCCGCGGCCGTCTATGATGAGACCCACAACCCCGCCCGTGACGGTCGCGTCGAGGGAGCGCCCCTTGCCCGCGCCCACATCCAGCCCGCGCCCGGGCACGATCTCGACATCCAGCGTCTCGCCGACGGCGAGCGGCCTTACGACGATCTCGCCCGTCTTCACCTCCAACGTCTCGCCCGGCAGCCGCACGGTGCAGACGGTAAATCCGGGCTTCACGTAACCGGAAGGCGCGATTACCGTCCCCAGCCGGATGAGGCAGTCGCGGTCGAAGACGACCGACGCGGCCTCGGGCTGAACGGTGGAGAGCACACCGAGCTGCGGCATCATAAAAATCGAGTCCACGGCAAGCTGCGTGATGCCTTCCGGCTGGTAGGCGTCAATGAGCATCAGCGCGGCCTCACCCCTGCGGGGAGCGTGCGACAGGCATCCGCCGCTGCCGATGATGAGGTCGCAGCCCATCATATCCACCAGCGTTTCGCCCGTTGCCTTCTGCGAGAGCATTTCGCCCACGTTGCGCTGCTGCTGCACGCCCTTGAGCCCGCGCGCGAGCATCTTGTGATGATCGAACGCGAGCCTCAGCGCTTCGCGGGCGACGGCCTGCTCGACGCGCAGGTCGCGAAGTGTTTCGGGGATGGTGGTCGGGCGGATCATCTTGTTGCGCAGGCCGTTGCGCGTCTGCCAGTTGTCCACGTCGAACGGCAGCCAGCGCACGATGTTTTCGATCCCGGCCTCGGCGAGCACGTTGCAGATGGAGTAGCTCATGCCCAGGTTCGCGCTGACCGTGCGGTTGAACACCCCGCCGAAAACCGAGAAGACGTCCGTCGTCGCGCCGCCGATGTCCACGGCCACCACCTGAATCCCCTGCTGTTGGGCGGCGGTCTGCACCATCTTGCCGACGGCGTTGGGAGTAGACATGATGCCCGAATCGGTCCAGCCGGAGAGCTTTCCGTAACCGGGCGCCTGCTGCATTACGTGCTCCAGAAACAGCTCGTGGATGGCTTCGCGCGCGGGCAAGAGGTTCTCGCGGTCCAGTTCCGGCCGCAGGTTGTCGGTGATGCGCAGATCCACGCGGCCGTCGAGCAGCTTTCCGACCGGCTCGCGGGCGTCGGTGTTGCCGGCGAAAATGACAGGAAGGCGCATATCGCCGCCCAGGCGCGGGCGGGGGTCCGCCGCGACGAGCATCTCGGCGATGTCCACCAGGTGCGAGACGGTACCGCCGTCCGTTCCGCCGGACACAAGCACCATGTCCGGACGCAGGTTGCGGATGCGCTCGATCTTCTGCCAGTCCTTGCGCCCGTCGTCCACCGCGACGACGTCCATGATGATAGCGCCCGCTCCGAGCGCCGCGCGCTCCGCGCTCTCCGCGCTCATGCTCTTGACGACGCCCGCGACCGTCATCTGCAGGCCGCCGCCGGCACTTGAGGTGGAAAGATAAAGGTCAACGCCCCGCGCGCCTTCGGCGGGGTGCAGCAGGCCTTCCTCCGCCAGCAGTTCGAGCCCCGCAAGCTCTTCGACCTCGCGCACGGCGTTTGTGACGCCGACGGTAACGTCGTCGTAGGGGGCTTCGACGGTAGTGGGGGCTTCGCCGCGGCACACGAGCTGCCACTGCCCGTCACGTTTCTCGATGAGTATGGCTTTGGTGGTGGTGCTGCCGCAGTCGGTTGCCAGGATTCGGGTTGGTTCGCTCACACAGGCTCCTTGCCGGAAGATGGTCCCGGCGCCGGCCTGCCTTTGACTGGCCGGGCTTCATATTATAGCAACTTACGGGAAGGGCGTTCAACCGCCGAGAGAGGACGTGACCCCTGCGCGTATGCGGCTCCGCAATACACGTGCCCCGGGCCGGCGTCCGGATTCCGTGCCTCCATTGGTGTTCCGGCATTACGGCCTCATCAAACCCGGAAACTCAGCGCAATCCGAAATCACGAAACATCACACCGGTTCTTCCCCCGGCCGTGTAGCACAGGGCCTTGTGCCCGTCCAAACCGCGAACCTGTTGCCACGGGCCTCGTGCCCGTTCGGGCTGCCTGCTACGCGCTCGCGGAGACGAGGCCCGACATGACCTCGGTGAACCTGCGCCGGAAGAAGGCGTCGTTTTCCACGAACCACGCACGCGCATTCGCGCCCATCCGCTGCCTCTCGTCCGCCAGCATCGCCAGCGCTTCGACCGTTTTCTGCTCCAGAGCACGCGGGTTCACCTGGTAGCGCGCACCGAGGCCCATCGGCTCGCTGTGCGAGCACGCTACCATCAGCGCGCGCCCGGGCGCCGCGAGTTCGTTCATTGGCGGCGCGTCCGTGACGACCGCCACCGCCCCGGCACTCAGCGCCTCCGCGATGGAGAGCCCGAAGCCCTCGGCCTCCGACGGGCAGAGATGAACCGCGTGAGCGTTCTGCATACGCAGAAGCTCGCCGTCGTCCACTCGTCTGGTGATGTGGTCAACATTCGGAAGCGCAACGCGCGGCGCCATTCGGCGTGACTGCACTAAAGTGAGGCGCGGCCATTCGGGATGATCCCGCCACAGATCAATCACTGCCCCGGTGCCCTTCACGGGGCTGTCTCCCGCAAGGTGAAGGACACGCAGAGGCACGCGGGGCACAGCAGGGTCGAAGCGGTCGAGGCAGGTGAAGCTGACGTACTCGGTCAAGCACCCCAGCTTGCGGAAGATATCCTGCGCGTGAACAGTTTTGCAAAGCACGGCGTCGAGCGACGGCAGTAAGGGGCGATGCTTCGAACGCACCCACTCCTGATTGGGTATGAGGGCGTTGCGCCGCGCGCAGGGAAGCCACACAGGCTTGATATCCTCCAGGAACAGGTTGAGGTCAAACTGCCGCGACGGACGGCTGTGATACCGGGCGGCCACCACCGACCGGACGTGAGCGAGATGTTTGTTCGTGAAGCGGGCAATTCCACGGGTGTCCCGGGGCGCCGCGGTGAGGGTGACGGTCACACGGATCCCCTGCAGGCGCAACAGGCCGCTGAGAAGGCCGATGTCGCGGCCCAGCCCGCCGCGGCTGTCTTTCGCGATGATGTTGACTGCTGGTATCAGAGCGGGAAGAGTTCGTGCGTGCTCATGACGCCCTTGTAGAGGTCCGTGTTGGTCAACGACTTGACATGCCCGTCGCCGAAGATCGTCTGCTGCCACCAGGTGCCCTCGACGGGGTGCGACACCCAGTCCCAGAAAAGGATCAGCCTCGTCGGGTCCTTGCAGGCGCCCAGGGCCTTGGGTTTCGCGGGGCTCGGCTGGCCGTAGATGTTGCCGTTGTAGAGATAGCTCGTGCCGTACTTGACGAAAAAGCTCGGCTTGACCTTTGTGCCGTCCGCGTAAACATAGCCGCGGTCGCTCGGACACTTCCACATCTCGATACTGCGCCCGTACTGCTGGCAGACCGTTCGGAGCGCAACCGAGTCGGGCATGGCGGTGGAGGTGAAGGGCGGCAAGAAGCCTTTC
>JAGVUD010000142.1 GCA_019136435.1 Armatimonadota bacterium
CGTTGGGCGTGTAGAGAAGCCGCACGCGGATGGACGGGTGCGTGCGGTTGAACTCGTCGGCTATCTTCTGAAATGCCTCGGCTTGCGTGCCGCCCCACGGGTGCCACACATCTATGCGCACCTGGCCGCGCGGCGTCTTTTCCGCCTTCTTGCCGCCGCACCCCGCGACAAGAAGACAGGCCAGAACCGCGGCCGCCGTCAGTGCAAGTCCGCGCCGCACTACTTCTGCTGCCGCGATCGCAGGAACTCCTCTTCGGCATCGTCCAGATCCTTCTGGCTCAGCACACGCCGCTCTTCCGCTTTGGCCGGAGCGCCCGCTTCCTTCGCGGCTTTTGCCGGCGCCTTGCGAGCGGGCGCCGATCCCTGCCTCACCAGGTCGTTCAGCGACACCATTATCGTGTAGCGCATCTGAAACTTCTGCTCTTCGGCGCTCAGGCGGGTGCGGGCCTCGTTCGAAAGCCCGTCCAGCCACTTCTGCTTCGCCGCCCGCGTCAGTTCCTGGTGACGGTCGCGAATGTCCTCCGGCAGGCTGTCAATGTCCACAACCACCGTAGCGCGCTTGTCCGGATACACCTTCTCGAGCGTACCGGTGAGGCTCCGGAAGTGGTTGAAAAAGGTGCTGTTCTTTTCGTCAGCGGGAGTCGCTTCGCGGTCCACTACCTGCACCGCGTCGCCTTCCTTCAGTTGGGCGGCCATGGATGGTCCTCCTTGATTTCCACACGCTCATACTTTAGCCACGCGCGAAGCCCCCTGTCAACGCGGCCGCGCCTTCCGGGAAGGATATCCGGGCGCGGCTCCGGAAGGGAAGAGAGACAATACTCGATTCGGGAGTTCAAATGAGCGATAACGGTTTCTGCGTCGGTCAGATGGCGGCCTGTGGGGATGCGAAGCGGTCGGTTGATTCTGTTTACCGCCTGGCCTGGACGGGCTGCCGCCTGGTGGAGATCGGGCTGTTCAACCAGCCTGCTTTCGACGGGTTCAACCCCACCGACGTCGCCTCCATGAAAAAGGCCCTCCGCCACACGGGGGTCAGCGTCAACTCCATCCACTCGGCGTTCGGTCCGGGCACCGACATCGGGTCGCCCGATGCGCGCGACCGGGCGGCGGCGGTGCTGCTCCAGAAGCAGACCGTGCTGCTCGCCGCCGATTTCGGGGCGCGCTTCATCGTCGTGCATCCGAGCACGTATGGCGACCAGCCCGAGCGGCGCGCCCGCATAGAGGCAGCCGCGGACAGCATGGCGGAGATGACCGAATTCGCGCGCGCCCACGGCGTCACTCTCGCGCTCGAGAACATGCTGGGCACCGTCATCGGCAACTGCGAGGACGAATTGTTCGAGATCATCGGCCGCGCGGACCCCGAATACTGCGGCATCTGCTTTGACATCGGCCACGCAAACCTGCTTCAGAGGCTGCCCGAGCTCGCGCGGGCGCTGCTCGGACGCACGGTCACGACGCACCTGCACGACAACAACGGGAAAGAAGACCAGCACCTCTACCCGGGCGCCGCCACAATAGACTACGCCACGTTCGGGCGCATCTTTCGGCAGACAGGGTGCAAGGCGTCCCTCATCATCGAGTCGCGCAAGAACGGCACCGATGACTGGGAGTCGGTCGAGGCGAATATGCTGGGGCTGCTCGGCTGGAACTAGAGCCCGCGCTCAGCCGATAACGCCGCCGGGCCAGCGTTCGAGAACCGCCGGATCGTGCGCGGGGATGATGATGTCCCCCATTTGCCGGATCTTGTCCGCCGCGGCGCGCCACGCGTTCACGTCCGACCAGCCCTGCGGACGGCCGTCTTCGATGTTCTCGTACTTGTAGACAAGGTCGCCCGGCAACACAACCCGCCCCACGGCCGTGTCAATGGCGATTCCCTGGCTGCACGCCGAATGGACCCCTAGGTGAAACGTGCGAATCCCCGGCAGCGCTTCCTCCTCGCCCACCAGCATCAGCCGCCCCGGCTCTTTCAACGCTTCAGCCACCCGCGGCGCCAGATGCTCCGTGCCCGGGAAGCCCTCGCGGCTCGCCACCATCTTCGCGTTCCCAAACACATGGAACGAGTCGTAGTGATCCCCATGAAAATGCGTGATGAAGACGTGGCTCACGTCCTCCGGGCGCACACCGGCCGAGGCAAGCAGCGGCAGCGTCCTCTCCTCCGGCCGCTGACGCACCCCGCCGGGAATGTACTGCGCCGTGCCCCGGCTGAACCCCTCGACGTCGCTGACGCCGGTCTCGACGATCATCGGCGCCTCGCCCCCTTCGATCAGCCAGATGTAGAGATTGTAGAGGCTGGTCTCCTCGCCGCCGTCCTGAAACGTGATGTAGTCGCGAACGTCGCACTCCCCGTTCTTGAGCGCCCGGATGCGATAGTTCAAGCGCCCAGCCCGTTAGGGTAAGCGCCCGCGTGCGCCGGGTCGTGGCTCCCAAGAATGATGTCCGCCGCGCCCCGTATCTTCTCCATGCCCGCGTAGCACTCTTCCTCGCTGTGACACACCCCGACGGCCTGGTTGCGCTCGATGTTCAGGTTCAGCGACACCGTATCGCCCGTCAGGCACACTCTGCCGGCCTTCGTGTCAACCAGCACCGCCTGGCTGCACGGTGAATGACCGCCCACCCACATGGTGCGTATGCCCGGCGCCACCTCTACGTCGTCGGCCGCCACCACCCTGTCCTTCGCTGTCCGCGTCAGAAGCTCCAGCGTCTTCCCCGGCGCCCACGACCCATGCCAGTTGTTCGCCGTCGCCTTCTCCAGCCCTCGCCCCGAAACGTAAATCGTAGCGTTCGGGAACTGGTCCAGGCAGTCCACGTGGTCGAAATGCAAATGCGTGATGGCGATCTTGCCGACATCCTCCGGCCGCACCCCGAACCGCGCAAGCTGTTCCACGCCGCGCTCGCCCGGCTGCTGCGTAATCGGCTCACGGAGCACGTGCGCCGCGCCCTGATTCATCTCCTCCACGTTGTCCAGCCCCGTGTCCACCAGCATCGGGCGCTCTCCGCCAAGGATCAGCCACAGATAGAGTGCGTAAGGGTAGCTTTCTTTCTCGTCGCCATTATAGAAGGCGTGGTGCCCCGCTATCAGACAGCGGCCGTTCAGCAGCGGGTGGATGACATATTGAGTCATTCTGAGATGTTCTCCTGTTGTTCGGGGTATTCGATCACGAGCACAAGGCGCTCCATGCGCCCCTCCGGGTGCGTCAGCACGCGAACCAGGTAGCGCCGGTCGTCCATGCGCACGGCGATATCCCCGCATTGAGGCGTGCGGCGGTCCGATGTGCTGAGGTCCGCCATCTGCTTCAGCCGCGCCGTCAGCGGCTGACGGATGTACCCCGGCATCGTAATCACCTCGCGCAGTTCGTCTTCCACGCGGTAGGCCACGCGCAGTCCATCCGTCACCGGGTCCAGAAGCACCTCCGTCGCTTTGTCACGAAGCGCCTGCGCGATGATCCCGTGCGCGAGCCGCGTAACCGAGGACGAGAGCGCAACGCGTGCAAGCTCGCCGGCTGTAAGCTCAGTGTCCGGGTCCGGTGCGGGCGGCCGGGACAGCAGCATGGCAACGGCGAGGTCGGCTCTGCACTGCGGGCAGCCGTCCGCATGCGCGTCCATCTCCTGTTGTTTCGATGGCGCAAGGGACTCGTCCACATAGCTGTCAACGGCCGCTCGGAATTCCTTGCAGAGCACCGGTCAGAACCTCTCTTCCGCCTCTCCCGCAAAAAACGGGACACGCGGATATCCGTACCTCATCTGATTTGAGCATTCTGAACCGGCGTATTGTTCCGCGGGGCGTGACTACTTTGCAAGTATGTCCGGCCGCTCGAACCGCGCTCCCGGAGGGCCGGCCGATATCACGGGCCATTCCATCGAAACCGTCAGCACCAGCGGCGCGGGCTCCCGCGCAAGGACGGTGTCTTCCGATTTGGTTCCGGTGATGGACGGGTTCCACGCGAAGGCCTGCTCCGGGGCTATGACCTGTATGCTCTCCGCCGTGGCGCGGAACTCCCGCGGCCTGTAGCCGGTCGGCCCCCCCTGATGATGCAGGGTCCATTCGTCCGGATAGCCCGCCGCGGTGTAGGCCGCAATGCCGGCCTTCATCGCATCCCCGGCTGTCTCTCCAGGCACCGTATGCGCCAGCAGTGCCGCGTCGACCGTGCAGACCGCCCTGTGCTTCTCCTCCAGCGCCTGCGGCAGTTTCCCGAAGTGAACGATGCGCGTCGCCGAGCAGATCAGCCCCTTCATCCTTGCGCCCGCCACCAGCATGCACATCCGCTCCACCCGCTTCGACGTCGGGATCGGGTGCCGGAAGCGGCTGATGCGCTCGTCCGCCGCAATGAGCAACACTGTCGGAGTTGCCCCGCGCTTCAGCAGCCCGCGCGCAAGCTCCGCCGCAACCTCGTGCTCGCTCTGCCCAATCTCCACGCTTTGCGCGGCCTCCTCGAGCGCAAGGCCCGTCACCAGCCCGAGCTCGCGGTAGGTCTCGACCTCGCTGTCGTCGAGCGCCGCGCGAAGAGGGTACATCAGCGCTTCGATGGCCGGGCGTCCCGTCATGGGTATGTCCGCCAGCCACCGGTCGCTTCCGGCGATATCCCGGATTCGCTCCTCCGACAGCCCCTCCCACCACGGGTAGATGCACATCTCGACTCCCAGATCGCCGGTCTCCTCGGCCGCAATGCGCGGGGCCTCGATGTTGTCGCAGAGCACCACGACGCGGTCGCGCGTCACCAGGGCCGCCGACGGCCCCGTGTCGGACGCGAGACCCACGTGACTGTCTCCCCCTGTCAACCAGGCGAAGTTGGCCGTGCTTGTGAACACGGCGGCGTCCAGTCCCTGCTGCTCCAGAAGCTGGCGAACCCTGTTGAGTTTGTTCGAGGACAGTGTCATATCTCTTGTGCGGCCTTTCGGTTGGGAATGTTTTGCTTCAAAAGTTCGTAACTGCTGTTAAGAGTCCTGCGCCGGCGGCGTCAAACCCCTTGAAAGCAGCCCGGCGCCAGCCGAGAACGGAGAGGAATCACCACCTTGAGAATCTCAAAAGCGACGTTTCTGGCCGTTGTTCCGCTTGCCCTTTTCGGGTGCGCGGTGGCCCAGCCCTCCTTCGCCGGAAACACCAAACCCTCTGCCGCGCCGAAGGCGAAAGTGGCTGCCAGGGCTCAGACCAGTCCCTGCTGGGACAAACTCGGCCTGACCGACAAGCAGAAGGCCGCTCTGAAGGCGATCAACGAGAAGTATCGTTTGAAGATGACGGAGCTTCGGAAGTCTAAGCAAACTGAGACCCAGAAGAAAGCCGCGTTCACGAAGCTTGCCGATGCGCGCAAAGCCGAGACCGGCAAAGTGCTGACCAAAGCTCAGCAGCAGAAGCTTGCGGAGTGCATGAAGGCCCGGAAGCAGCAGAAGAAGCAGGCTCCCGCGGGGTCCGGCGGCGCCAGGAAGAAAGCAGGCGCCTCCAAGTAGATAACAGTCTTATACCGCGAGCATAAGAAGCCACGAGAAAGCAGAGGCCCCGCCCGCATCGGGGCCTCTGCTGCGTACAGCCCGGGGCCCCGAAATCCGCGCCTCCCCGCTCAGTCCTCCTCGTCCCGCTCAATCGCCTTTACCGACTTCAGGTCGCGCTCGAGGTGATAGCTGATATGCGCGCGCAGAATCCTGCGGAGGCTGCGCTGGTCGGGTGCGCTGAGTGAGAAGCTGTCTATCTCGTGCGCGGGGAGCGTGAGCAGACACCTCATCCCCTCCAGCACGCCGGATGGCCCGGCGAGAATCTCCTGCTGACCGGTGCTGCAGCGGTTGCAGAGAATGCCTCCGTGCGCCGGGGAATACGAAGCCGGCCGCTCGGGCGGGCGAACGGCGCGGCACACAACGCAGCGGCTGAGTTCCGGGGAGTAGCCCGTCAAATCCAGGGCCTGCATCTCGAAGCGCCGCCCGACCGTCTCTTCGCACGAACGGTTCTCCAGAAGATACAGCGAAGAAAGCAGAAGATCGAAGAGCTCTTCCGAAGCCTGGCGTTCGTCAACCAGCGCCTCCGTCAACTCGGCGAGATACAGGGCATACTCGATCTTGCTCGCGCTTGTCCGAAGGCCGGCGAAGGTATGCCGGGGGGTGGCTTCGGTGATGATGTCGAGGTTGCGCCCGGTCGCGAGCTGCAGCCGCGCATACACCAGCGGTTCGGTCGCTCCCACAAGGCGGCTCTGCGCCCGCCGCGCGCCCTTCGCAATCGCCGAAAACTTCCCCTGTTCGCGCCCGTACAGAACGAGCAGTTTGTCCGTCTCCTCGAACTGGCGCCTTCTCAGCACGATGGCCGTGGAGCGGTAGAGAGGCAAGAGAGGAGGGCTATTCCCCTTCCGGCGGAGCGGTCATAAACTCCTCCGGGTGGAACATTTCCAGAAGCTGCAGGGCGGCGCTCGTGCCGATGCGGTTTGCCCCGGCATCCAGCAGGTCTATCACCTGCTCCACCGTGCGAATGCCCCCCGCTGCCTTCACGCCCATTCCCGGCCCCACTATGCGGCGGATCAGCCGGATGTCCTCGACCGTGGCCCCGGCGGGGCCTGTGCCGGTGGATGTCTTGATGAAGTCGGCCCCCGAGTCCCGGACGATCTCGCAGGCCAGTTTCTTCTCTTCGTCGCTCAGATAGCAGGTCTCGATGATAAACTTGATCTGGACGCGCTTGTCCTCGCTCGTCATGCCGTCCAGACGAACGGTGTCCACCAGGTCCCGCACCTCGCGCTCCACCAGATCGTACTCCCGGCTCTTGAACGCGGAGATGTTGAAGACAACGTCCAGTTCCTCCGCGCCCTTCCCGAGCGCGGCCTTGGCCTCGGTCACCTTCACAACGCGCGGGCACGCCCCCAGCGGGAAGCTCACGACCGTCCCCACCTTCACGTCGCTGCCATCCAGATGCTTTGCCGCTGTCCCCACCCAGCAGGGCAGGATGCAGAGGCTGGCAAAATGGTGCTCCCGCGCCTCGGAGCACATGCGGATTACGTCATCGCGCGTGGACGTCGGCCGCAGAAGCGTGTAGTCCA
>JAGVUD010000347.1 GCA_019136435.1 Armatimonadota bacterium
TGCGCAATGCCGTGATTGACGACGAGATCCGCGAGGACGAGCTGCACCTGCTGCGCATCTGCCCGCTGGCATGGCTGAGAACGGACAGTCAGGCGCAGTTCGTGAACATGCCGACCTGCTACGGGCCTGTCACGCTGAAAGCAAGCCTGAAAGATGGCGGAAAGACCCTGCAGGTGTTCCTGTCAGCGAAGCTCCGCAGCAATCCGAACCGAATCGTGCTGCATATCCCGCCTGTGCCGGGCCTCAGCAAGGTTGTCGTCAACGGCAAGCCTGTGGCGTGGGACCGGGCGGCGAGACGGACGCTCGTGCCACCCGCCGCCCTTTGACAGGTTGCTGAACTCGGCGCCCCGTTTTGCGCTCGGGCGTGCAGCATGCCGCGCCAACCATCGGGAAGGTGAGGCCGTAGGTTATACTAGAGGGGCGGGAGGGGCTCCCGTCACAGGAGGCATGCAATGAGTGGACGGGTCACGACAAACGGATGTGGGCGGCGGCGCTGGCGGCGCTGCTTCCTGGCCCTGCTGTTGGCTGCGTCTCTGCTGGCCGCCGGTCATCTTCCGCTCTGCGCTCAGGACGTGGATACGCCAGAACCTGACGCCAGGCTCGAGCAGAAGATCACGCTCGATGTAAGCAGCACCAAGCTTGCCGATGTCTGCGCGAAGATCAGCGAGATGACGGGCGTCGCTGTCAAGGCAGGCGAAAGTGACCGCGAGTGGCGCGTGAGCGAACGTCTGGTCACGATTCACGCGAGCGATATGCGGCTCGGATCCCTTCTCGACGAGTTGTCGCGCCTTCTGGGCTTCCGGCTGTCGCGGGCGAAGAAGGACGGGCAGTTTGCCTACCTCTTCTGGCAGGACCGGAACTCGAAGAACCTCGAAGCCGATCTGCTCAATTCCCAGAACGCCGAAGCCGCCGAAAGGGCGGCCGATATGCGCGAGAACACCTTGTCGGCTGCGAGGGATGCCCTCGCGATGAACGAGTCGGGGGCACTCGCCGAGCGGGACAAGAACCCGTGGCTGGCATACCTGGGCGGAACCATTCCCGGCAGGGCGTACGCCGCATTGCTGGGTTCCATCGAAAAACACGCGCCGATCGAGCGCGACCTCATGCTGCGGGGCAAGCGCGCGACCATTGACCTCGCCAACCTTCCTCCGGAAGCCGCTCAGTTCTGCCGCCAGATGATGGAGGGCGGGTTCATCGGTGCCGAGATCAAGAAACGCGATCAGCAGTCTGTGTTTCAGAGCGTCGTGCCGAAACGGATCACGGTTCTCGGCTCGGAAATGATGGGGGAACAGAGCGCCGGCCTGATCGGCTTTGGGGGTCTGGTCATCGTGCTGGGCGAGGCGCCTGGCGCGGAAGGCCAGCCGGCGGCGTCCGATGCCATTGCCAGCCCGTTTGGACGGGGGGTGCCCCTGGCCATAATGCCTCTTGCCAGCACGGATTCTGTGATGGGCAAGGCGTTCGGGCGAATGCTGTTTGCGGTTGATGAGGGCGCAAGCATGGAGGACGCGAACAAGCAGCTCGTGACAGAGTTCTCCAACCCGGCCGTTTTCGCGGAGGCGCTGGCGCGTCCGTCCGCAACGGCAGCATCACTACCGAACGATCCACTCTGGACGAGAGAGGTCGATCTGGGCGATGTTGAATTTGGTGCGGAGATGGAGCAGTTGCTCTCCGGTCAGAATCGGGGGAAGTCCGTCTCTTTCAGTGCCATCTCCGAAGCTCTGGGCAAGCCGGTCGTCGCGGAGAGCTTCCGTTCGATGATGCCCGTGTCTCTGTTCCTCACGCCGGGCAAACAACCCGCGTACCGTCTACTCGTTGCCCTCGAAAAGGCGGGGTACGAATGGCAGATGGGCGCCGCGGCCCTGCGTGTCCGGCCGGCTGACTGGGCGCTGCAGCGCTCGTGCGAGATACCCGAGAGCTTCCTGAAACACTACAGGGACCTTCTCGACAAGCAACAGGAGTTGACGCTGGACCAGATTGCCGCGATGACGGCGGCGCTCACCGACCGGCAGATACAGAACAATCTGCTGGGCGATCCAGACCTCTCCCCCGCGGTGGCGTCCGCGCTTGCCAGCCCGTTTGGCGGGCGCGACGCCCTCAGGCTCTACGGCTCGCTGGCGCCCGCGCAGAAGAAGGCGCTCACAACCGGGGCGGGGCTGCCGTTCTCCAGCCTCGACGGCAAGCAGTGGGACTTGATGAGCGGAATCCTGGCCGACTACGCGGGCGGAGTGGAGATTGCCGATGGAACAGTGCGGCTGGACACGGCCGATCCGCTGAAGGCCAACAGGGACAAGATGCCCGCAATGAGCCAGGTGCAGTTTGCGCAGTTCAAGATTGCTGTGCAGGTGCCGGACGAGGAAGCCGCGCGCGACATCGGCATCTCGGTCATGTACCCCACGAAGGAACAGATCAAAGCGATTCGTGACGCCACGAAGGCCGCCCGTGAGCAGATGGAGAAGGCCCGAAAAGAGCGGGAGAAGAAAAGCTCCGAGCCGTCCGCGCAGAAGTAGCGCGGCTCTCAGGGCGCCTTCTGCGCCTTGCCTTTGAACTCGAGGCGGAGAGCCTGCACGCGGGACATCAGGGCGCCTTTCTCGTCGTCTGATATCAGAAGGACGCTGAAGCTTCCGTCAGCCAGCGACGGCCCGAGAGCCATCCCCTCGAAGTTGCAGGGCTTCTCGACGCTGAACTTGCCCTCCCAGAGCAGCTTCTTCGTGGCGAGCGTGTACTTGCGGCCCTTCAGCCCCTGCCTGAACTCCGAGACGTCGGTTGCGGCGGACAGGTCGACATGATAGATGCGCGACCGGAAGTGCGGGATGTCGGCGAAGATGAAGCGCTCCACGTCCAGCATGCGTTCCAGCACTAGTAGCGTTCCATCGGGCAAGGGGGCTATGTCCACGACCCCGCTGCGCTCGCGCTTTGCGTTCTTCGGCGGATTGCCGCCAACGGGGTCCGTGCTGTACGGCCACTGCCCCGTGGGCTTCATGCCGGGGCCAAGCCTCACAATCCTCACGACCGAGCCAGCCTCCGCGGTGGACTTCTCACCATCCACGGGCAGGGCCTCTTCGTTCGCGGTCCAGAGGGACTGCGCGCCGGAATCGCGGCCAAGGGACTCCAGGCCGGTGTTGTCCTGAATCTTCGAGAAGGGTGGGGGAAGCGAGGCTTCTCTGATCACCGCTCCGGCTTTATGATTCTGGCTGGCCGTGAGCGCGTGTTCGCGTATCGCCGCCCCCGCTTCGTCGCAGACAAACACCGTCCCCGCGCTGCCGTCGAACGCAACGCCCTCGAGATCGCTTCCGGCAGCTAGTTCAACGCCAGAAACGACCGCGCACGATGCAATGCTTCCCGTCTCGGGATTGATGCCGATCTCGAGCGTGTGCAGCGTGCGCGAGTTGTCGCTGACCGCCAGATAGCGGTAGGTGTCCTTCTTGCCCTCCACCGGTCCGGCGAATGTGATGCCGCTCAGTTCGTGGGCGGTGGAGGATCCGAGGCCAACCTCCGCCGTCCCGGCGTCTGATATGGCCACGTGAGACCCGTCGGCGGCCCTGGCCACCGCCCATGCGAGAACCAGAGCCGTCGCAATCCACGCTGTGATACGCAGGCGTCTCACACGCGCCACTCGCGCTTCGTGGGCATCTTCAGGAGGGCGTTCGCCTCCTCATCGCCGATGAAGAACTCCTTCTTCGGATCCCAGTGAAGCTCGCGCCCGCCGAGCCTGAGTGAGATGTTGCCGAGATGACAGACCGTCACCGACCGGTGGCCAATCTCAGCGTCGCAGATCGGCTGCTTGCGGCTGCGTATGCAGTCAACGAAGTCCCGGGCGTGGTCGCCGGAGTTGTACAGGCGCACCGCGTTCGAAGGCAGAGGCTCATCGAGCAGCTTCTGGTCGCTGGCTGCAATCTTGCCGCGGCTCACGAATATCCACCCGCTCTCGCCCTCGAAATGGACGCCGTTCTCGCCCTGATTGGTCGTGATCAGCGGGGTCCCGTCCGCGTATGTGTGATGCACCTCGAACGCGGGAAACGTGTTGTAGCAGTTCTGGCATATCTTGGGGCCGTCGCCGGACGCCACCGTCTTTACGGGGCCGGTGCGGTCCATCCCGAGTCCCCACTGGGCGATGTCGTTGTGATGCGCGCCCCAGTCGGTCATCATACCGCCCGAGTATTCCAGCCACCATCGGAAGTTGCCGTGCGTGCGCTCGGGGATGTAATCCGTGTCCGGGGACGGTCCCTGCCACATCTTCCAGTCGAAGCCTTTGGGCGGCGGCTGAGTTGCGAAGGGGCCTCCGGTGGGTCCGCCGGGGAGGTGCGCCTCCACTCTCTTGATCTTGCCGATCCGGCCGTTGCGAACCAGCTCGCAGGCGAGCCGGAACCGGTCGTCCGAGCGCTGCTGGCTGCCGGTCTGAAACACCGCGCCGGTGTCTCGCCACACCCTGACGATCTTCTTGCCCTCGTCAATCGTCAGCGTGAGCGGCTTCTCGCAGTACACGTCCTTGCCGGCCTTCATCGCCGCGATGCAGATGTAAGCGTGCCAGTGGTCCGGAGTGCCGATGACCACGGCATCTATGTCTTTGCGCGCGAGCAGGTCGCGGAAGTCGTGATACTTCTTGCAGTCCGGCCCGAAGGTCTCGGCGGCCTCAGACAGATGAAGGTCCTCCACGTCGCATGCGGCCACAACCTTGACGCCCGGTTTTGAGGCGATGTTGCGGGTGTCATGAAGACCCTGGCGATAGCCTCCCTTGCTTCCTCCCGGCCCGATGACGCCGACGTTGATCTGGTCATTCGGGCCGAAGCGTTTCCGGCGCGCGCCGCGCTCCATGTCGGCCGCTGCCGCCTCGGCCGCGAACCAGTCGGGAATGCCCGCCGCCGCGACCGCTGCTGCCGACCCCGCCAGGAATGACCGTCTTGAAATGCTGCTGTTCCTGTTGTCCACCGTTGCCTCCCGTGTAAGCCGCGCGCAATACTCGCGGCCTGATTGCTAGAAGTTCCACGCCGCGCCGGATTTGTCCTCTTGCTGCACGAGCTAGAGCGCCAGATACTCCCGGTTGCGGTGCAGAGACTCGGAATGATCCTCCATCCGGGGGAAGTACTCCAGCCCGAAGCTGCCCTGATAGCCCGCCTCGCCGATGCGGCGAAGAATCTCCGGGTAGTTCAGCTCGCCTCCGAACAACTCGGCGCGACCCGGCACGCCAGCCGAGTGGAAATGCCCGATGATATCCAGCATTCCCGAGACCGTTGAGATCACGTTCCCCTCCATGATCTGCATGTGATAGATGTCGTACAGCAGGCGAAGGTGCGGGCTTCCGATTTCCCTCACAAGTGCGGCGGCCTCCCTGGATGACGCCAGGAAGTAGCCGGGGTGGTCGGCGAACGTGTTCAGCGGTTCCAGCAGCAGCGTGAAATCGCGCTTTGCTGCGATGCTGGCGGCCTCGGACAGGGCTTCAAGAAGATTGCCGCGCATATCGGACGCGCTCAGCCCGGGCTGGATGTTTCCCGAGCAGGTGATGCCCTTGCCGCACCCGGCGGAGTGAGCAAACGCAATCACTTCTTCGACTCTCTCGAGGTACTGAGCCCGCTGATCAGCCCGAACGGGAGCCCCGCCAGGGCCGCCATCCGGAGCGTTGACTACAACATTGTTGAGTGTCGCGCCCGCGTCCGCGCATGCCTGGCGAACGGCCGCGGCATCTTTGGCCAGCCTGGTGTCGCAGGTCTTTCCATCCCACGTAGCGTCGTGGAACCAGAACTCGACGCAGTCGTAGCCCGCTTCGGCAGTCTTGCGTATGCGCTCCTCGACTGGTAGAGACACGAAAACCGTCTCGATGCAGACATCCAGCTTCATGGTTTCAACTGCTCTTTCCGAGGAGTGCTCCCGCCACCTTGCGGATTCCGTGGGCGATCATATCGCAGTCTTCCGGAGTGAGGCGTGGCGGGATGTTCAGGTGAACGGCGCGCGAAAGATAGCCGAGCGTGTTCGGACACATGTCGGTGCTGTAGTTTGCCGCGCTGCCTTTGTAGTAAGGGCACTCCCACGGGCAACTGACGGGCGTGACGCTCGACTTGCCTATGATGTGCTCCCAGTGGCTGTAGATGTGCCAGTCCGGGATGCCTTTGTCGTAGACGCCCGCAGCCTCGACCCCCTCCGCCCGCAGCGCCTCCGTGAATGCGGGAACCAGTGCCGCATCGTCAAGCAGGAACATCAGGCAGACGGCAGTCTCTCCGCCGGCGTCCGTGATTCTGCGCAGAGTTATCCCGGGGAGCCCGGCGATGCCGCTGCTGATGCGCTCCTTGTTGCGGCGCATCGCCGCCAGCAGCCCGTCCAGCCTTCCGAGCTGCGCGAGCATCACCGCCCCGGCAAGTTCGCCCATCCTGTAGTTTTCCCCGGCGAACAGTTCGCCTTCAAACCGCTCGGCGCCGAACCTGTCCGGCCGCCAGCAGGCGGCGGTGTCGTGATATCCCATCAGACGATCGTAAAGGCGGCTGTCGCTGGTCACCGCCATTCCCCCCTCGCCCGCTGTGATGATCTTGTGGTACTGGAAGCTGAAGCATCCCACGTCACCGAACGTTCCGAGCATCTGCCCTTTGTAGCTGCCTCCGCAGGCCTGCGCCACATCCTCGATGATCATCAGGTTATGCCTGCGGCAAACGGGCACGATCCTGTCCATGTCGCAGGGCGCGCCGCGCATGTGAACAGCGATGACGGCTTTCGTGTGAGGGGTGATCTTGCGCTCCAGGTCGGCCGGATCCATGGTGAGCGTATCGTCAATCTCGCAGATGACTGGAATGGCCTTCGCCGTGACCACCGCGGCGCACGACGCGAAGAACGTGTAGCCGCTGACGATGACCTCATCTCCTGGTCCCACGCCGCAGGCCGCCAGCGCGGCAATAAGGGCCGAGGTACAGGAGTTGGTCGCCAGCGCGTGGCGCGCTCCGATTTTGGCGGCGAATCGCTCCTCCAGTTCGGCGACTTTCGAAGGGAACTCTTCGGGGCCGTAGTATCGGAAC
>JAGVUD010000420.1 GCA_019136435.1 Armatimonadota bacterium
CCGGGCTTCCTCGTCGCGCATGATGCTGTCGAGAACCAGGCCCTCCCGCAACCCGTGTTCGGATACGATGATCTCCTCCGAACCCGTCATCTCCATCAGGGTCTCGATGACCGCCGCCGCCGCGATCAGAATGTCGGCGCGCTCGGCTTTGATGCCGGGAAGCCTGCGCCGGGCTTCGAGCGGCGCTTTGCAGAGCATCTCGCGGACGCGGGCCAGATCGGATAGCGCGACAGGGTAGTTGCGCATCGAGCCAGGCCGCTCCAGCTTCATCGCCGCGACCATCTCGGCCAGATTGATCAGCGACCCCGAGCTGCCGATTGTTCGAGCAAACCCGATCTTGCAGACCTTGCGCGCCGCCTGCACCGCGACAGACCGCACATGCTCCCGCAGGACGGCATACTTCTTCTTGCTTACCGTCCCGCTGCCGTCGCCCAGAAAACGATTGGTGATACGGATGGCGCCGAGTTTCAGGCTGTCGAGCAGATAATGCTGCTCGCTGTCCGCCACGATAAGCTCCGTCGAGCCGCCGCCGACGTCAATGAACAGCGCCCTGCTGTCCCCCAGCATCGCCCCCGACGCCACGCCAAGATAGACCAGCCGGGCCTCCTCCATTCCGGAGATGACCTGCAGGTCCACGCCGCTGCCCTGGCGCACGCGGTCCAGGAACTCCTGGCGGTTGAGCGCTTCCCGCGCGGCGGAGGTCGCGACGGCGTTGATCTCTCGCACATCGAACCCGCGCGCCGCCTCGGCAAAGTGGCTGATCACGCGGGCGGCGCGATCCATCGCCCCGTCGGTGAGGCGGTTGTGGGCGTATTCATTCTCGCCCAGCCGCACGATCTCCTTGCGGTCTGAGATGACCGAGTAGCTGTGGTCGGTCTCGTCAACGGCGACCACGAGAAGCCGTATTGAGTTCGTGCCGACGTCAATTGCCCCGAGCCTGTACATACGCTTGCCGTAACTATGCGCTGCCGCCGCTATTCCACAGCAACAACCCGAACCGCCCGTCCTGACACTTCCTCGAAAAGATCGCGCTTCCTCTCTGCCCCCCGGATCTCCTCATCGAGAGGCGAATCGCTCGAGACCGTGATGATCACCTCCGCGTCCGTCCAGTCGCAACCGAGATCCGCGACAGCAGCGCTGTGGGGGCGGTCCAGACCGTCCGCAATCCGCAGAATCGCGGCAAGGCGGCGGACGATCTCGCGCTCGTGCCTGCCCAGCCGCGCGAACTGCCCGTGCTTCAGCGACGGCAGAGCCTTGCGGTGATAGCGGCTTACGAGCGCGACGATCTGCGCTTCGATGGGACTCAGCGATTCGGGACGGCGCGAAAGGATGATGTCGCGCGAGCTCTTGTGATGCCCGGTTACCCCCCTTGACAGGCCGATGTCGTGAAGCACCGCCGCCACCAGAAGCAGCCTGCGCTCGGCTCTGCCCAGAGCGTGCAGCGGCGCGGAGCGGTCGAACAGCATTAGCGAAAGCCTGGCCACCTGAAACGCGTGCGCCCTGTCGAAATCGTGCGCCTGCGCAAGCTCGAGAACGCCGGGACACTCGCGGGCGGCCAGGGCGTTCAGGTCCATTGACCGGCCGCCGCTTTCAAGGCCACGCCGTAGCGCAGGCCCCGCGTGCTGACCGTTACGGACGTCAGGCCCAGCGTCTCGAGAAGCGTCTGATAGATGATGGCGCCCGCCACGATGACATCGGCCCGCTCCGGCTCGAGCCCCGGCGTCTGCCTCCGTTCCGAGAGCGTCTGCGCCGCGAGCCGCCGCGCGAGACTAGAGACGTGCCCGGCCGTGAGATCAGAACCATGAACGATGGCAAGGTCGCGGGCTCCAATCTGCACGCAGGCGAGGCTCACTATGGTCCCGCCAACCCCGGCGAGTTGATCGGCCTTCATACCCCCGAGCGCACTGCCGAACACTTCCGATGCGATGGCCGCCGCCGAGGCGACATCTTCGCCTGTCCACGGGTCGCCCGGGGCCAGGCGCTCCGTGAGGCGCACCGCGCCCATCTCCACGCTCATCGCGGCCGGGCCGCCGTCCGTCAGCGTCACCACTTCCGTGCTGCCCCCGCCAACATCCACGACCATCGCTTGAGCGCGCAGCCGCATAGCGGTGTCAGAGGCGACAGCCGCCCATGACAGCCCGGCTTCCTCCTGCCCCGATATGACCCGCACGGGAGTTCCCAGAATGTCCGAGGCGCTCTGCAGGAAGTCGCGGGCATTGGAGGCGCTGCGCAGCGCGCTCGTGCCCGCGGCGGCAGTCAACGCGGGCCGCAGGCCGCGGCACAGATTCGAGAGTTCCCTCAAGGCCTCCAGGCTTCTTTCTGCTGCCTCGCAAGACAGGCGGCCGCTTGCGTCCACGCCCTTGCCCAGACGCGTTATACGAATCTCGTCGAGCAGCGGACTAACCGTCCCGTCGGGATGCACATCCGCGACAAGCAGCAGAATCGAGTTCGATCCGATGTCGTAGGCGGCGGTCCGGACAGGAGCAGACATCAGATAATGCGAGCGATCTCTGTCTTGAGGTCAGCGAACACCTCCGGCACCGAGCGCGAGGCGTCAATGGTCACGAACCCGTACTCCTCCGCCATCCTGTCGAGCTGCTCTATGATGCGGGTCTGATAGGCGCGGAAGCTGTCGTACAGGTTGTCCGCCAGCCCGGCGTCCATCCCGGACTCCCAGAAGTCGAACCCGCCGCCCGATATCACTCTCGAGACGAGATCGTCCACTTCCACGCGTAGATACAGCACAACGTCCGGAACCAGGGCAAATCCATACACCCGGCGCAGCCACTCCGGGTCGGCCCCCCGCACGGTGTCCCGGGCGAAGGTGGTGTAGATGTAGCGGTCCGAAAGGCAGATGAAGCCCGCCTTCATCGCGGGGATGATCTGGTTTTCCAGACGGTCGGCAAAGTCGGTGGCGTAAAACAGGCTGGTGGTGATGCGGTGCATGTTGCGGGCCATGCGCGCCTGCGCCAAACCGGCCGACGTCAGCCCCGAGCGCCGGAACCCCGTGCTCATCACCGCGTGCCCCTCGCTCTCGAGCCACTCCGACAGCAGCCTTGCCTGCGTGGAGCGCCCGACGCGATCCGGCCCCTCGATGACGAACAGCTTGCCGTTCAGGTCGCCGATCTGGCGGTAGGGCAAACCCTGACCGTAGAACCGCGGACGACCGCTCCCGAGCCTTCCCGGCGCTTCAAACGATGTAGTTTCGGTCATCTTAGCGCCTCCTGATGCGGACCCTTGCGCAAGCCTGCGAAGCCCGCAAGCATGTCGTGCACGCTGGCTCTCATCCGTTCCTGCTGCTCCTCGATGGGCAGGCTGCCGTCCATCACGGTGAATCCGAACTCCCCGGTCATCAGGTCGTACTCCTCCAGAATCCGCTTCTGGAACAGCTTGAAGCTCTCCACGGGGTTGCTGGAAAGCCCCACGTCCATGCCCGCTTCGTAGTACTTCAGCTTCTGGCGGCCGGTCAGTATTCGGTCCACCGAAACGGCCAGCGGCACCTTGAAGTAGAATGCGGCGTCGGGCAGGCAGGCGAACTCGTAGATATTGCGCACCCAGTCGCGGTCCACCCCTCGCGCCGCGTCGCGCGCGAACGCGGTGAACGCGTAGCGGTCGGCGAGCACAATCACCCCCGCCTTCAGAAGCGGCTCGATATGATTCACGAAACGGTCGGCGAAATCGGTCGCGTGAATGAGGCTGAACGACGTGGGCGTAAGGAGCTTCTTCTTCTTGCCGAGCGATGTCGTGCTCTTAACGAGCGGCGACGAGTTCCACTCGCTCAGGAACACGGTGTAGTCCAGCGTGGCCAGGTGCCGGTACAGCAGCTTGAGCTGTGTGCTCTTGCCGCTCCCGTCAATGCCTTCCACCACAATAAGGCGGCCGGGAAAATCGTGTTTTTTCATTAGTCTGGCGTTGCCGCTCCCCATCCCTCGTTCGCAGCGTTATGGTACCTGAAAGACCTGCCCCTGTCACGCGGCCCCCGCCGCCTGCTACCTGTCCGGGTGCACGGGTTTGACCAGCAGCGCCGTCACCGCGGCCGCACACACCCACAGCGGCAGGACGAGCGCGACCGTCGCCGCCGCGGCGATCCGGTCGCCGGACGCGGCCAGCCAGGCCGCAAGCACGAGCAGCCCTATCGTCACCGCTATGGCGCCGATGCAGCCGATGCCGTGCAGCCTGCGAATGGCCCATCCGATGGCCACCGCCGCAAACACGCCGACAGCCGCGCCCGCCACGGCGTTGATCAGCAGCAGCCAGGGGTCTTTCACGCCGCTGTTCAGCGCCATCGCAAGCGCAAGATTCGCATCGAGGAGAGCGCAGAACACGGCGGCCCGCACCAGAGGGTACATCTGTCGCCTACTCCAGCCCTGCGTCCACGGCTCTCAGTTCGGCCGCGGTATTCTCGGGAAGGGCATCGTTGATAAAAGCGTCCGCCCCGCTCTCGGCCCCGGCCAGATACTTCAGCTTCTGCGGTGACCGGTACGGCGGGTTGAACTCGATGTGGAAGTGCCAGCCCGGATCATCCCGGCCGTCTGAAGGCTCCGGGAACAGGTTCATGATGTAGGGCATCGAGAACCCCCAGAGCCCGTCGTATTTCACCATCACCGTCTTGAGTATCGCCGCAAGCGAACCCGCGGTCTCCCGCGTAAACTCGCCCAGGCGCACGGCGTGGTCGCGCGGAAGGATGTGCACCTCGTAAGGATACCGCGCGTAGAACGGTACGAACGCCACGAACTGCTCGTTCGCGGCCACGAGCCGCGTCTCTTCCTCCAGTTCGCGGGCAAGGATGTCACACAGCAGGCACGAGCCGTTGTCGCGCAGCCAGTGGTCGAAGCTCTCCCTGCGGGTGCGCATGCGCGGAGGAACGAACGGGTACGCGTAGATCTGCCCGTGCGGATGCGTGATGGTGACGCCGATCTCCTTGCCCTTGTTCTCGAAGATGTGCACGTACTCGACAAAATCGAGCGCGCCGAGTTCCAGGAACCTGTCCTGCCACACGCGAACCAGCTTCTCTATCTGCCGCACCGGCGCTTGGGCAAGCGTGGAGTTGTGCTCGGGAGAGTAGAGCACTACCTCGCACACGCCCTGCGCCGGACGCACCGGAGAGAACTCCTCGCCCTCGACCGCCGGCGCGTCCGGTTCGCGCCCGAGCGACGGGAAACGGTTCTCGAAGACGACAATGTCGTAGTCTTCGCGCGGCACCTCGGTGGGAAACCCCCCGGGGCGCGTGGGGCACAGCGGGCAGAAATCCTCGGGCGGCAGGAACGTGCGGTTCATGCGATGGGTCGCGGTGACGATCCACTGGCCAAGGATGGGATGCCATCGAAGCTCGCTCATTCGCCGGCCTCGCCGTCTGCGTCGCCGCCGTCCGCCGCTTCGCCCTCCTCGTCGTCGAACGAGTAGAAGAGAATCCTGCGGCCGTCCTCCATCCGCTCTTCCTGTTTTACCAACTCATATCTCCCTGTTCCAGATACTTCGACTCGGCGCGCGCCCACCTGTCCGGTTCAATCGGGTACCGTCCGAACTCCGCGCGGACATCGAGGATGGCCAGGTAGTTTTCGATGGGCATTCCCACGAACGGCGTGTTGCTCGAGCAGTAGAAGAAGCCTCCGCCCGGCATCCCGTCGCGCAGGGCGCGCACCGAGTCGGCGCGAATCGCCTCGATGGGCCCCGTCTGCATCAGGGCGCAGTTCACGTTGCCGCAAAGCGCAACCTTGCCGCCGATCTCACGCTTGATGCGCTTCAGATCCACGCCGGCCATGGGGTCGAGCGAGTGGATGGCGTGCGGGCGGCACTCAACAAGCTGGTCGAGGATCGGCATAATGTCGCCGTCCGTGTGCTTGACCGCGTAGAACCCCTGCTCGCGCAAGCCCTCGATCGCCTCGGCGAGATACGGCGTCACGAACTCGCGAAACATGGCGGGCGAAAGAAACGGCCCGTCGTTGAAGCAGTAGTCCGCGCACATGAGCGCGACCGACGCCCCGGCATCCCTGAGCGGCTTTACGCGCTCCAGATCGGCGAGGACGCCCTGCCGCAGCCCGGCCTTGATCTCGTCCGGCCGCTCGGCAAGACTGATGACCAGGTCCATCATGTTCGCGCCGTTCGGGATGCTCATCGTCGGGTCGGCCATCACGGCAATGAGGCGCTCATCGCCGATCATCTCGTGCACCAGCCGGATGGTCTCGACAAAGGCGTCCGCGCGGCCCGGGCCCATGTTGATGGGCACAATGCAGTAATCCAGCCGCTCGGCTTCCCGGACGTAAAGTTCAGCGTTCTCGTGGATCAGCCTGTCCCGCTCAGCGCCGGAAGCCGCGTCCAGTTCCTGGTCGCTGACGTGACGCTCTCCGAGCAAATCGTGCGCAAGCTGAAACTGCAACTCGAAGTGCGGAACCAGGCCGACGGGTTCGCGCAGTTCAAAGGCCGCAATCGCGGCTTGCTTCGGGGTCATTTCAGAAATCATGCGTTAAGCACCTGGTCAATCGTCTGCCTGAGCACGCGGGCGCTCTCCTGCAGTTTCGCCGTCTCATCGGCGCTCAGCACGGGCTCGATAACCTCCAGAACCCCCGCGCGCCCGACAACCGTGGGAAGCGAGAAGCAGACATCGCTGATCCCGAGCTTCCCGCTCATCAGCGTCGAGACGGGCAGAACCGCGCGCGAGTCACGCGCAACAGCGCAGGCAAGCTCGCGAATCGCCCAGCCGACCGCGTATCCCGCCCCTCCCTTGAGGCGTATCACCTCGGCGCCGCTCTTGCGGGTCAGATCGGTGACCGCGGCGAGTTCTTCTTCAGAAGCGCGCGGGTGGCTGGCAATGGGCACTCCGCCCACCGTCGCTGACGACCAGACCGGCACCATGCTGTCGCCATGCTCGCCCAGCATCAGCGTGCTCACCGAAAGCGGGTCCACGCCCAGATGCCCGGCAACGAGCGAGCGGAAACGCGTCGTGTCCAGAAGGGTTCCGAGGCCGATGATGCGCTCGGGCGGCAGGTTGAACTCTAGGTCAGCACGTCCACCGGGTTCGAGACGACGATCAGCACCGCGCCGGCCGCCAGGGGCACGCGTGAGCATTCGCCCAGGATGCCGCGGAACAGCCCCACATTGCGGTTGATGAGGTCGAGGCGGCTTTCGTCGGGCTTGCGGCGCAGACCCGCCGTGATGATGAGCACGTCCGCGCCTTCTATGGCACCGTAGCTGCCGGATGTGAACACCTGCGCCCCCGCCAGCGAGCTTCCGTGCCGGAGGTCGAGCGCCTCTCC
>JAGVUD010000485.1 GCA_019136435.1 Armatimonadota bacterium
GGCCGGTGGGACAGGATGATCTACCCGATAAGGGATTGCGAGCAGTATTTGAAGGCGATATCGCCCAGTCAGGTTGAGATGGATGCGAGGTTGATATGACTATGGAAGGCGAGAAGGCGGGTTTCAGCGCCGATCTGCGGCAGGTCGGGCGTGTCGTCGCGACCGAAGCGAAGCCGAATACCGCGTACGAGTTCCACTTCTGGACGGGCGAGGGGTCGCCGGTGGGAATCGGGACGCTGGTCGTTGTTGACGCGGGTGCGACCCAGGTGTACGGCGTCGTGATCGAGGCGTGGTCATTTACCGATGTGGCCTCAGCCATGCACGACTACATCGGCATGGAGGAGCGGCCCGACAACGAGCCGATGACCCGCAGGCCGGAAGTTCGTTGCTACACAGCGGCGGTGCTCCGGCGAGACCCGGAGGAGCCTGTCCAGCCCGTTCCGGTGGGCCCGGTGTACCTGTCGGACGATGTCTGCGTCAAGCGCTCGCTGCGGATGGACACCTATGCCGAAAAGACCGGCGTGCCCATCGGCGTCTATCAGAACGGCGAGATGCTCTCACCCGTGCTGCTCGACGCCGAGTTCCTGCTGGGGCCCGAGGCGGCCCACGCTACGCTGACGGGCGTCTCGGGGCTCGCGACCAAGACGAGCGCCATCGAGTTTCTGCTTCAAAGCATCTTCGCGACTCAGGACAACGTCGCGTGTGTCTGCTTCAACGTGAAGGGACACGACATGCTGTTCCTGGACTACCCGGATCAGAGCCCCGAGGACCCCGATCTGGCGGAGCGGTACGAGAAGCTCGGGGTGGGGCAGCTCACGCCCGACGACTTCGCGATGTACGACGCGCTCGGCGTGCCCTGCGAAGCGTTTCGGGATGTCCATTACTACGCGCCGTATAAAGAGGACCAGTTCAACCTCAGCACCCTCCGGTCGAACCCTGATGTGACGCACAACGTCTCGGCGCTCGCCTGGGGCCTCACCGACATTCTCGAGTTCGCGGAGGTTGTTCTCAACCGCGATGACATAGACGCCAAGGCCGACGCGTTCATCCAGTACATCAACCAGACGGTCATCCGGGACGAAAACGGGATCAAACTCTCGAATGGCGATTGCCTTCCCCCTGTCCGCACGTTTCAGGACCTCGAGCGCTGGTTCCGGCAGCTCCTCAAGCATCTGGAAGACGAGAAAGGCGGCCGCGGCGAAGAGCAGTTCCGCACGCACAACGTGATGACCATCCGCAAGGTGTACAACCGCCTCTCCAACCTCGTGACGCGCTACCGGGGGCTGCTCGTCGAGCGCGACGAGCGCTGCGCCGACCTGCCGTGGGGCGAGTTCAAGCCGGGCAGCATCTACGTCATAGACATCGCGAAGATGGATGCCCAGGGGCAGGACCTTGTCGTGACGCGCGTCGTCAGCAAGCTGCGGGAGTATCTCGAGAAGAAGAAGCTAGGCGTCGAGAAGTGCGTCGTTGTCGTTGACGAGCTGAACAAGTACGCCCCGAGCGACGGACCGGAGACATATCTCAAGAAGACGCTTCTCGATATCTCGGAGCGCGGCCGCTATATCGGGCTGGTTCTGTTCAGCGCGCAGCAGTTCCGCAGCCAGGTGCACAAGCGGGTCGTTGGCAACTGCGGCACGTCAATGTACGGGCGCATGGATATGGACGAACTCTCGACGCCGGGGTATCAGGTTCTAAGCCGGGCTGAGCGCGAGAAGCTCGCGACGCTTTCCAAGGGGCAACTTATGGTGCGGCATCCGCACTTCAGCCAGGCGATATTCGTGAAGTTCCCGCGTCCGAACATCCTGCGCGGGTCGGACGGCATCAAGCTGTTTCCGGAGGCCGGGGAGCTTTCGCTCGAAGATGTCGCGGTGCGGGTGTGCCGCGAGTACGACCGCACGGTAACGACCGACGCGGTGCGCGCGGTGGTGGAGGAATCCGACCGCGAGTCGGTCATCAATGCGCTGAACCGGATCAGGCTCGAATGCCCGCCCGATCCGCTGGCGGTGCTGAAGAAGCTCGCGAAGAGCCAGCCTCAGGTTGCCCCGGCGGGACCGGGCGGCTTCGGAGCGCCGCGCGTGGCGTCCGCGGGCGGCGATGACTACGATCCTTTCGAGAAGGGATAGCAGATGCGAATAGCCCACATTTCTGATGTGCATCTCGGGTATCGCGCCTACGCGCGCCTGACGCCGGAGGGGGTCAATCAGCGTGAGGATGATGTGTTCGGCGCCTTCGAGCGGGTGCTGGTTGATGTCACGGGCAGGAACGTGGACCTGATCGTCATCGCTGGCGATATGTTCCACACCGTGCGCCCGAGCAACCTGGTCATCCAGAAGACGTTCCGTCTGTTCTCGCGGTTCCGGCGGAAATACGACACGCCCATCGTGATTGTGGGAGGAAACCACGACACGCCGAAATCCACCGACGCGGGGTGCATTCTCGACCTGTTTCCGGATGCTTTCGAGCATGTGTATGTGAGGCATCACGGGTACGAGGGCCTAGGGTTTGACGGTCTCGGCTGCAGGGTCTATTGCCTGCCCTATTTCGCGCTTCACGAACGCAACACGCAGGTTCGCCCGGCGGAAGGAGGCGGCGTCAATGTTCTGGCGCTTCACGGAACCGTCCGGGGAGTGGCGTACGGAATGCACGACCCGGTGCAGCTTGACCCGGGCGAGCTGTACTTCGACGAGTGGAACTACATTGCCGTCGGGCACTATCACATTCGAACCGAGATCGCGCCGAACTGCTTCTACTCTGGCGCCACCGAATACACGAGCACGAACATCTGGGAGGAGGCCCGCGGGCCTTCCAAGGGATATCTGATCTACGACAGCGAGGGCCCGGAAGTGGAGGTTCACGGGACGCCCGGACTTCGCGAAGTCCACGATCTGGCCCCGTTGGCCGCCGAAGACCTCTGCGGCGAAGAGATTATGGGTGCTATCGAAACACAGCTTGCCGGGCTGAACGGGCTGCAGGACCGGATTGTGCGGGTTGTCGTTGACGGCATTCCGCGTTCCATCCAGCGCGACCTGGACTGGGGGCGGCTTCGTGAACTCAAGAGCCAGGCGATGCATCTCGAGCTTGCGCTCCGCCCGCCTGCCCGCGCCGGTCAGGCGGCCGCTGATGGCGTCGCTGGATCGTCCCGGCCGCTGGAGGTGGAGTGGCGTGAGTTCGCGGAGGCCCTCGAGGGCCTGCCCCGCGGAATAGACCCGAAACGGCTCTCGGCTCTTGGCTCGCAGTATCTGGCGAAGGCCGCCGAAGAGGAGGCGAAACTGTGAGACTGCTTTCACTGAAGCTGCGCAGCTTCCGTCAGCACAAAGAGACGGACATCCTGTTTCAGGACGGGATCACCGGCATCATCGGCCGCAACGGGGCGGGCAAGAGCACGCTCCTCGAAGCTATCGCGTGGGCACTCTACGGCCAGAAGGCCGTTCAGCGGATGGAGCGCGGCAAGGCGGACACCATCCGGTCGCGCGGCTCGAAGAGGGGCGAAGTTCCGGAAGTGACCCTCGATTTCGACCTTGCGGGCCAGCCCTTCCGTGTGGTGCGCCGTCTCAACGATGCCGCACTCTTCTCCGGCGATACGCAGCTGGCGACCGGCACGGAGAATGTGACCCAGAAGGTTGGGCAGCTGCTGGGCATGGATCCTCAGGCCTTCTTTACCAGCTTCTTTACAGGGCAGAAGGACCTTGCGTTTCTGAAGGATGTCAGCTCGAAAGGACGCGAGGCCTACATCGGGAAGCTTCTCGGCTACGAGCGGCTCTCGAAGGCGCGCGCGCTTGCGAATGACGAGAAGCTGCAGTGCGGCCGCACGATAGACGGGTTGGTGCAGGGGCTGGGGGACCCCGAAAGCATCAAGGCGCGCAAGGCCGAGCAGAAAGCGGCGGTGAAGGAGGCGCGCGCGAAGCTAGAGGAGGGGGAGGCGCTGGCGTTGCAGGCTCAGGCGGAACTGGACAAGATTGTTCCGGAAGTAGACGCATCCCTGAACAAACATAAACTCCATGAGTCGCTCGGCGCGAACCTCAACCTCGTGCGCAGTCAGGAAGCAGTGATTCGCGAGAACATCGCCCGGGTGCAGGGCGAGCGGGACGGGATCGAGGCCGCGCAGGCCGAAGTGCAGGAGCTGCAACCCCTCGCCCGGGAATACGAAGAACTCAAAACGCGCAACGAGCATCTCCTGGAGCTGAAGGCCGCCGACGCCCAGAGAAGCGGCATTCGGACAGCGATAACCCAGACGACAACTCAGATATCCCGGACGCTGGAGAGCATACGGGTTCTTGAAGAGCAGTTCGCTTCCCTCATTGAGTTGCGCAAGCGGGCGGAGGCGGCGGCACAGCAGAACGCGGAGATGCGCTCCGAACTCGAAGCCGCCCAGAGTGATCTCGTGCGGCGGAGGTCGTCGGCGGAGGCCGGGGCACGCACAGCGCGGGCGCGCCAGAGCGAGCTTGCGGAGCATCTCCGGCAGGTCGAGAAGGCCGGGCCTGATGGAGTGTGCCCCACCTGTGAGCGTCCGCTGGGCGCGGAGTTCGACAAAGTCACGGGTCAGATGAAGCGCGACCTGTCGGCTGCCGGCCAATCTGTGCGCGAGATGGACGCGGAGATTGCGAGCCTCAAAGCACAGCCTGCCGAACTGACACGCCTCAAGACGCAGTTCGAGGATTCCGAGAAGTCCCTTTCCGTTGCCCGTGAAGCCGTCACCCGCGCGGAAACCGCCGGGGAGCAGCTCAAGCGCGAGCAGACGCAGCTTGCAGACCTGCGGGCGCAGTTGCAGGCGAGCGAGAAGAAGCTGAGCGCAATCGAAGGCGACTTCGATCCGGATGAGCTTGAGCGGGTACGCAGTCGCGGCAGGGAACTCAAGCCACAGCGCGACCGCCTCACCCAGTTGCAGGCGCGAGTGGCTCGGCGCGATGAGGTGGAGCGTGACCTGAGCGCACAGACCGCGCGCCTTAACGATCTGCTCAAGAACGCGGCGGAAGTGGAGGCCCAGATCGCCGCGCTTGCCTTCGACGAAAAGGCGCACAACGACCTCGTCGCGAGCCGCCAGAAGGCTGAGTTCGCTGCCCGGACGGCACGCGAAGAGGCCGTCAGCCTGAAGTCGGATGTTCGGACTGCGGAGGCACTGCTCAAGGATACTGAAAGGCAGGAAGAAGAGCAGAAGTCCCGCCTGAAGGTGCTCGATGAGAAGAAGTCCGAGCAGCGGCACCTCGAGGCGCTCGTGCAGGCTCTGGATGAGCTGCGCGCCGCCCTCAGCGCTCAGATCAAGCCGCGCCTGGAAGAGGCCGCGTCGGATTTCCTGTCGCAGGTTGCACCCGAGCGCTACAGCCAGATGGACCTCGACGACGATTTCGCGCCCCGGCTTTACGAAGAGGGAGAGCACAAGCCGGTTGTCTCCGGGGGCGAGGAGGATATCCTGCATCTGTGCCTGCGGCTCGGAGTTTCGCAGATGATCGCCGAGCGCGCGGGCATCGAACTCGGCTTGCTGATTCTGGACGAGGTCTTTGGTTCTCTCGACGAGTTGCGCCGGGAGAACGTGATCGCTCTTCTCGACAACCTGAAGGGCAGCTTCCCGCAGATTCTGCTCATCACCCACATTGATTCGATACACGACATGGTGGATCGCTGCATCTGGGTGGACTACGATCAGGACACGCAGTCGTCCGTGCTGCGCGACGGCGCTGGGCCGTCCGGCCTTCCGAGTGTGGAGGAGATCCTTGAACTTGCGTAACACCGCACATTCGTACGTTGCCTGGGCCCTGCGAGGCGGCAATTGAGCGCGGCATCCGCCGGAGGGTTCGCGGAGGATCTCCGCGGCTTCCAGACCCGGTTTGACGCGTGGCTTGCGGCCTTCGTGGCCGAGCGGCGCGCCATCGCGGCCGCGCGGGACGGGGGCCTAGACGAGTTTCTCTCAGGGGTTCAGGACTATGCGCTGCGTCCGGGCAAACGGATTCGGCCGTTTCTGGTTGAGGCCGGATATCTTGCCGGCGGTGGAGCACGCTACGATGATGTAATGCCCGTGGCGGCTGCCGCGGAGATGCTGCACGTCTTCGCGCTCGCCCACGACGACGTAATGGACAGGTCCGATCTGCGCCGGGGTCTGCCGACCGCGCACCGGATGTGGGAGGCGTGGCACGGCAAACATGGGCTGCGCGGCGACGCGGCGCATTTCGGAGTCTCGGCGGCCCTGCTAATCGGCGATCTCGCGCTGGCGCTCTCCGATACGCTCATCGACAGCGCCCGGCTCGACTCGGAGCGGCGGGAGGCTGTCCGGGACGTCTGGAACACGATGCGCGAGGAAGTGATCGAGGGTCAGTTTCTGGATGTGGTCGCATCGAGCCGCCCAGCTCCGGCGCCCGAACAGGACATCTGGAGCATCCTCAGTCTCAAGTCCGGAAAGTACACCCTCGAGCGCCCGCTTCACCTCGGCGCGGCCGCCGCGGGCGCGGATGATTCTGTCTTCGCGGCGTTCACAAGTTTTGGAATACCACTTGGCCGGGCCTTTCAGATTCAGGACGATATTCTGGGCCTTTTTGGCGATGAAGGCGCGACCGGGAAGCCGGTTGACTCCGACATTCGTGAGGGCAAGTCAACGCTCCTGATATCGCGAGCCTATGAGACTTCGGACGACGCCGGGCGCGATCTCCTGAGGCGGGTGTGGGGCGATGACGCGGCATCGCCCGCGGACGTCGAGAAGGTGAGAGAGATCGTCACCAGCACAGGCGCCCGGCGCTATGCCGAGCAGACGGCTGAGCGCCTTGTTCGGGAGGCGCTCGACGCCCTTGCCGCTGCTCGCATCGGGGCGGACTGGCGGGAAACGCTCGGCGGCATGGCCCATTTCAGACTCACGCGCGCTTCCTGACGGATTCCTGAGGCGAAAACAAGGGCCCGGAGCGTCTCCGCTCCGGGCCCCTCATTCGAATCAGTCAGTTCGCTTCGGAACTGCTACTCGACAGCGATATCCGCA
>JAGVUD010000138.1 GCA_019136435.1 Armatimonadota bacterium
GACCGATGACCATCGCCATGCTGATGGAGAACACGGTGGAGGCGGCCAGGCTGGCCGCGGGCTCCCGGGACAACGCGTGACCAGCCGCGAACGCATGCTTGCGGTGCTGCAGGGCCGTGAGCATGATGCCGTGCCTTTCGTGCAGTATTCAGGCATCGCCGCCCCCGATGCCGAAGTTTGGGACCTCATCGGCAGAGACGCCATGGGCATTCTGGCGTGGGAAGGCGCCCACTGCGTCCGCACCCCCAACTGCCGCTGGGAAACAGAAGAGACAAGCCTTGACGGGCGGAGCGGCGTCCGGACGACCCTTCACACACCGGCGGGAGACCTGATTCAGGAATCGGTGCGTGAGCCCGCGCTCGGAACATCGTCAACACACAGGCATTTCGTCCGTGAGCCCGGGGATTACGCAAAGCTGCTCGCACTCCTCCGAGATGTCGAAATCCACCCGGACCTCGACGAACTGGCACGAAAAGACCGGGCCATGGGCGACGACGGCCTGCTCCACGTTTCCACCGGCCGCACACCGTTTCAGGCAATGTGGATCGAGTGGACCGGCATCGAGAGGCTGAGCTGTGACCTCGCGGACTGCCCCGGCCTGGTTGAAGAGTGCATGGAAGCGCTCGGGACCAATCTGCGCAAGGTATTCGAGATTCTGCACGGCGCTCCCGTTTCGCATGCGGTGTTTCCCGACAACATCACCGCGCCCATGACCGGAGAGCGCACCTTCCGCCGCTGGTGCCTGCCCTACTACAGAGAGCTTTCAGACATGCTTGCCGAGCGCCAGACGCCCGTGTTCGTCCACATGGACGGGGACCTGCAGCCGCTGTCGCGCGCAATCGCCGAAAGCGGAGTGGGCGGGATTGACTCGATGTCGCCGCCGCCGGACAACGACACAAGCGTCGCGACAGCGCTCAGCCAATGGCCGGATATGCGACTGTGGCTGAACTTCCCGTCATCGGTGCATCTGGCTTCCGGCAGGACCGTGTATGAGACCGCTGCGCGCATTCTGGCTGAGGGCGGCGCCTCGGGGCGTCTGCAGATTCAGATCAGCGAGAACGTGCCTCCGGGGTCGTGGCGGACGAGCTACCCCGAGATTGTGAGGGCAATTCGTGATTTCGGCCGGCCGCGGCACGCAGCCTGAAGCGGCGCGCGACCTCAGCTTGCCTTGAGGAGACTGTCCAGCATGGCAAGCTGCAGAGTGCGCTGAACGCTGCGGTTGACGTTTGAGAGCTCGAAGGAGACGTCGCTGTAGTCCTCCTGAAGCGCCCGCAGAGTCTTGACTCCGTCGCTGTCAATATAGGGCACGCGCCTCAAGTCGAGCGTCACCTCTTTGCACCCCCTTGCCAACAGCAAAAGAAGCCTGAATCTGAGCTTCACCGCGCCCCATCTGTCGAACGGACCTCGCAGCCGCACGGTCGGAGTGCGGACGGCGGCATCGGTCTTCGTGGATTTCGGGTTAAGTACGCTCATACTCTCACAGCGCCATCTCCCGGTGACGGGCGACGGGCTCCAGTATATTAGACGAGCCTTCCCCGCGTTTGGTGCCCGCCGGTTGACCAAAACGGATGATGGAACCAAACCGGCGCTTGCAGGCTCGAAAGAGAAGATACCGCGCCCGCCGCGGCCGATGGAGGATGCAGCAAGTGAAGGAACCCACCAGCGACACTCACAGAAATAGCCGCCCGGTTTTCGGCACGGGAACTCTTTCCGCGCTGATCATCATCGCGTTTCTCTTCGGGTACAGGGCGCTGCAAAACAGGCAGGCCCCGCCCCCCTCAAGCGCCCCCTCTTCCCGCATCGCCGCGGGACAGGAAGAAGGGCCGACGCCCGATGTGTCGTACATCCTCGATCACAGTGGAGATATCGGACTCGATCGGAGCCAGATGCAGCGCCTGAGGAAGCTGTCCGATGCCGAGCGCTCGGAGCTAGCCCCCATCCAGAAAGAGATTGATGCCGTGACGAAGGACTTCGAGAAGTGGCTTTCCCAGCGAAGCGAGAAGGCCAGTCCCGGACAGTCCATCGGAGAGGCCGGGCCCGACCTCGGCGCCGCGCAAAGACGCGCCGCGGCTGTCCGCGAACGTTACTGGGACACGGCGATGGAGATCCTGTCGGCCGCGCAGAGAGACAAGGTCTCCGCGCTCAGGCGGGCGGATATCCAGAAGACCCTCGACCGCCTCGGGGGCTGAACGGGCAGGCAGCTTTCGCGCCCGCCCGTTCGGCAACACCGCTCGAATCAGGGAATGACGAGCGTCACGTCCTCGGGCCGCCGTACGAGCAGCACGGCAAGGTAGTTCGCCTCATCCTGCTGCATACTGAGCACCCCGACGGCGGACACGTACGACCCCATGCGCACTTCGGCCGGCAGGTTCCGCTTCGCGACGATTTGACCGCTCCCGGAGACCGAACCGTCCTTCAAAGAGATGTAATCCTCGCCGACCTCTGACACCCATCCAGCGACAGCCACGAGCAGCCCCACGCCGTTGAGCCCGGACCCTTCGGGTATGCTGACGCCCCTCTGCCCCGCCCCCGTCTGGGCATCATAGAAGAAATCGCCGCCCGCAACAGACCTGAGCGTCATGGTGTGAGGCGCAACCGGAACTGCCGCCTGTGACGCCAGAATGCCTGCGCCGCTGATGACCCGCTCACCGCCGTCGGTCGCCATAGTCCCGGCCACGATCACGCTGTCCCCCACGGCGCACGCGTCCGTTGAGAGGCACGCGATTCCGCTTGACCGGTCGGGAGCCTCGATGTAGATGCGCCCGTCCAGTTGGGCGGAGGTCGCGGTCACCGTGCCCGCCGCGGACAGGAACACGCCGTCCGCCTCGAGCTTGGCTTCGGCGGGTGTCTCGGCGGCAACGCTCACCGGCACAATCCCGTCGCTCACCCCCACGTCGCTGACCAGATCGGCGCCGTTTGTCGCCCGGACATACCAGTAGTATCGTGTGCCCGGCTGCAGAGTGAGCGTGTCCACCGTCCAGCTTTCAGCAGGCCCGGCGGCTGTCCATGGCGCCACGTATCCCTCGCCCGGGTCGGACGGCGAGGTCCCGATCGCATACTCGTAAGACGCGACTCCCGATTCGGCGTCCGTTGATGACCAGGATGCGTGAAGGCTCACGCCGCTGGTCGTGACGACGCCATCGTCGGTTACAACCGGCGCGGACGGCGGAGTCGTGTCCGGGGGCGGAGGGGCGAGCAGGCGCGCCAGAAAGGCGTTCACGTCGTAAACTGCCGCCTGCGCGTTGGTAAGCACGGATGTGGCGGGGAAATCCGAAGAGCTTGTGAGGCCGACAACATAGGCGCTCGGCTCGGCGTCCACAGCCACAGCCTTGGCCATTTCGCTTTGCGACCCGCCCAGATATGTCGCATAGTCGAAGGCCGAACCTGTTGCATTCACCCTGACCAGAAATGCGTCATCCACGCCGCCGAGCGACGTGGAGTATGCGCCGGCGGTCGCAGGAAAGTCGCTGGATCCTGTCTGCCCCACGACGTAAGCACGCTGGGAGGCGTCAACGGCGATGCCGTGCCCGGCGTCAGCGCCCGCCCCTCCGACAAAGGTCGAGTACTGCGCGCCTCCGGCCGGGGTGAAGCATGTGACAAACCCGTCGGATGTGCCCCCGCCGTACACCGGCGCGACCGCGCCCACTGTCACCGGGAATCCGCCGCCCGCGGTCGTGCCCGTCGCGTACACCCAACTGCTGCCATCAATGGCGATCGCATGCACGGCGTCCTGCCCGGTTCCGCCCAGATAGGTGCTGAACACGACAGTCGCGAGATCGCTCTCGAAACGCGTGACAAACCCGTCGAACGACCCCTTGAGTGACGGCACAAAGGCTTCGTGCACCGGGAAGTTGGTGGACTGTGTGAGGCCGCCGATGCAGGCGCCGCCCGCGCTGTCTAGCTTGATGCACGTGGCCCAGTCCGTGTTTGAGCCGCCGAAGTAGGTGCAGTACAGAACTGCGGTCGCATCGCTGTTGAGACGGGCGACGAAAGCATCAAACGAACCGTTGAACGTGCCGTCCAGAGCGTCCGGCGTGACCGGCAGGTCTACCGACGATGTCTGGCCACAGATCACCGCGCGTTCGTCGCTGTCCAGCGCAAGACCCAGCACCCAGTCGTGCAGGGCTCCGCCGAAGAAGGTCGAGTACACAAGCTCGTCGCCGTCCGGGCCGAGTTTGGCGACAAAGCCGTCAATGTGCCCCGTGTCGTGATGCTCCGGACCAATGACACCCGGTGTGGTAGGAAAATCGTGAGACTCCGTATAGCCGGCGACATGCACGCCCCCCGCTGCATCCGCAATAACGCACTTCGCGTAGTCGTCGTCGGACCCGCCCAGGTAGGTGAGGTAGACCAACTCGGCAGCCGGCGAGAACTTTGCCACCCACCCGTCCGACATCGCGCTGTACGGCCGCGCGCTGGAACCCGGGAGGTCCGGCGAGGCCGAGTCGCCCGCCGCGTAGCAGTTGCCCGCACCGTCCACAAAAACCGACTGCCCACTGTCGTACTGGCTTCCGGAGATGAGGACGCTCCAGTTCAGGTCGCTCGCCGGATCAATCACCAGCGGCAGCGATGGGTCATAGCCTTCCAGGCTGAAGCCCACGACATCCCCGTTCAGCGTGAAGCGGCCGCCAATATCGCTTCGCTCCTGGTCCTTGATCTGATATACCGCCGGGATAGACTCAGTGAACGCTTTGTCCCCGGTGGCAATGGTGAGCCTTCCGTCCGCGCCGAGGGTGACGCTATCCGCCCCGGCGAAGCGAAGCGCGATGCTTTCAACATCGGCGCCCGGCTCCGCGAGGATATCGTATTTGAGATTGCCGCCGCTTCCGCGAAAGACGACGTCCACACCCGGCCATACCTCACGGTAGGACACCCCCGCGTACGACGGGATATTCCTCTTCCACCCCGCCTTATCCGCGCCGACAAGATAGTTCACGCGCGCCCTCAGCCGATCCACGCCTTCCAGCCGCAGCGATGGCGACGGGGCGACGAACTCGAGAGTGACGCAAGCGCGCTGCCCCGGCGAGCCGACGGCATACTCCACGCCGCAGGCACCGAACAGAGCCGACCCCGAGGGGCCACGCACGGCAAAGCGCGCGGGCTCGGACTCCTGCCCCGCGTTCTGCACAAAGGCAACCGGGGTGCGCACAAGCCCACCCCGTGACGGCGCGGCGCTGCTCGCCAGATCAAGGCAAGACGCCGGGCCCGCGCAAAAAATGACGGCGATACAGCCGAAGAGCGCAAGAATCGCTGCGCGGTTCACCATATAAAGCTCCTCCAGACGCCGGCGACAGCCGGTGCATTCGAGTGACAGACCCCGACCCGCGAGAACGCTTCCCGGACACGGGACCAGAGGCCAGCGGCCTTCAGGGCGCGGATGCGCAGAAGACGCCAGAACAAGTATACAGCATAAGCGCCTCCTGAAACGGCCAGACGCCGCGCGCCCGAAAAACTGGTAACTTCACGAGGGGTGTATGTAGTCAGCCGTCCGCTTCAGTGCCGTCCTCAGGCTCCGCCTCCGGCAGCAGCGCCTCCACCCTGCCAACCCCAAGACCGTCCAGCTCCGTGACAGTGAAGGTGATGCCCTGCCACTGGACCACATCCCCCAGCCGCGGGGGCCGCCCGAGTTCCGTGAGCACCAGCCCGCCGACCGTGTCCACATCGGGGCAGTTCAGGAAGAGGTCGAAACGATCCTCGAACTCGTCGATGCGAACAATGCCCTCCACAGCAGCCCGCCGGACATCAATCATGTTGATCGGAGGCTCCTCCTGATCGAACTCGTCCTGCACCTCGCCGAATATCTCCTCGAGCACATCCTCCAGAGACACCATTCCGGCGGTGCCGCCGTACTCGTCAATGACAATCGCCACCTGCGACCTGTGCGCCCGGAACTCGGTGAGCAGCTTCTCGACCGGCATCTGCTCGGGCACGAAGACGGCCTCTCTCATCGCGAGGGCGACCCGCGGTTCGTCCGGGTGCCGCCTCAACTCTTTCAGAAGCTCCTTGACGTGCAGCATTCCGACGATATGATCCAGCCCGTCATCACACACGGGGTAGCGCGTGTGCCGCGAGTCAATCACCAACCGCAGCACTTCTTCGAACGGCGCATCGCGCTCGATTCCGATGACCCTGGTTCTGGGCACCATGACCTTGCGCACCTGCAGATCGCTGAAGTGGAGCAGATTGACCATGATCTCGGCCTCTTCTTCGCCGATTGCGCCCGTCTGGTGGCTCTGCTCCACGACGATCTCCAGTTCCTCGAGCGAATGGACGTTTCCCGCTTCGGACTCCACCGGAATTCGAAGGAGCCTGAGAAGCAGGTTCCCCAGCGAATTAAGCGTCCAGACCCCCGGATACGTGAGTCTCTGTATCCAGAGCATGGGGTAGCTCACCCCGACGGCGGTCTTGACCGGATGGAACAGCGCGAGGGATTTGGGGATCATCTCGCCCAGCACGACGTGCAGGTAACTGAGCAGAAGAACAGCGATGGGCGCCGCAATAGCGTGCGCGGCCGCCGCCTGCACCCAGCCTCGCCCGACAAGCAGCAGGCCCACCCAGTCGGCAATCACATGTTCCCCGTACATCCCCAGCCCAACGCTTGCGGCGCTGATGCCGAGCTGCGCCGTCGCCACATAAGCATCCTGGCGCGCCTGGTGCGACTGAACATAGTGAACAAGTGCCGCCGCTTTGTGCCCGCGAAGCGCAAGATACTCCATCCTTGTGCGCGGAGCGGCCAGAATGGCGAACTCGGCGGCTACGAAGATCGCGTTGAGAATGATGAGCGCCGTGATCACGGCAACGGGCACAAGCACCTCACCCATCGGTGGTGCCTCCGGATTCGCCGTTCAGCAGCGTCAGAAGGAGAGTCTCCACCGTGTACCCGCCAACCTCCTCGACCTCCATGCAACAGCCTTCGACTTCCACCGTATCGCCCGGCTCCGGAACCCTGCCCACAGATGCTCCAGGTTGAGGCCCAGCCGCTCGTTGACATCGGTGATAAGCATTCGTCCCGGAATGCGCAAACGGCCGTCCGGCAGAGCCGCGACGGTTGGAAGAGAGCCCTTGTCGTACTCATCCGGGATATCGCCGACAACCTCTTCGAGCAAGTCCTCGAGCGTGACTATGCCCGATGTTCCGCCGTACTCGTCCACCACCACCGACATCTGAATGTGCCGGGCGCGCATATCCGACAGCAGGCGCCCCACATAGATGTTCTCGAGCACGCGGGGAACTTCGCGCAGCACCTCGCGGAGGTCGGGGGCACCGGACTCGGGCAGGGCAGCCGCAAGGAGGTCCTTGACATGGATGACCCCCAGAACGTTGTCCAGGTTGTCTTCGTATACGGGAATGCGCGTGTAGGCGGAGTCTGCGGCGATGCCCATCAACTCGTCCGGCGGAGTATTCACATCAACCGCGAAAACCTGGGTCCTCGGGACCATCACTTCGCGAACGCGGCGCGATGCAAGCCGGAACACGTTGTGGAGCCGCTCGCGTTCGGCCTCATCGAGCATGCCCCCTTCGTGGCTCTCGGTGACAAGCAGATCAATCTCAGCGGCCCCGTGCACGTGTATGCGGGAGCCGGCCGGCACGCGCATCAGCGCAAGCAGAAGGTTCGAGCTGCCATTCAGCAGCCAGATGAACGAGGAGAACAGGCCCATGGACCACCTGAGCGGCAGAACCGTCGCCATCGCCACGGTTGAGGGGTAACGCATGGCGAGGCTCTTGGGGAAGAGCTCGCCGAATACTACCTGGAAGGCCACAAGGCCAAGCAGGACAACCGCGGCTGCAAGCGACTGCGCGGCGGCGGGCGGCATGTCGGCCCGGACCTCCAGCACGCCGGCGAGCCGCGCTCCCAGCGTCGCCTGACCGTAGGCGCCCAGCACCAGGCTCGCGAGCGTGATCCCGATCTGGCAGGCGGCAATGGCCGCGTCGAGGCGCGCCGGGCTGCTCACCAGCGGCCGGACCATGGACGCAAGCTTGCTGCCCTTCGCCGCGAGTTCCTCGATGCGCGTCTGGCGCACTCCCACGAAAGCGAACTCAGCCGCCACATAGACGGCGGTGAGAACAGTCAGCAGGACGATGAGAAACAGCGCCGTGATCATCGCCCGCAGTCCACCTTGCACGGTGTGCGCGCTCCACGCGCGCGCTGACTGCCTGGCGTGGAGTTCAGTGCGGAAGGGGGAGCGCCGTTAAGAACAACTCGCGGCGCGTTGCATGGGTTATCGGGGTCTGAGCTATCTTCTGTCATCTGCAGTCTGGGAAGCGGCGATGGTGATGTCGCGGCTGGTCACTCCTCAGTCTTAGCCGGGTGCTGTTTCAGATGCTTGCGCAGCCTGTCGCAGGCATCCCTGGCAAGCTCGTATTGAGGATCAAACCTCAACGCCGTTTCGTACTGATGGAGCGCTTCAACGGGCACTCCCGCCATCTCACACGCCTGACCAAGATTATACCGCAGTTTCGGCGACCGGGAGTTCACCTGCACTGCCCGCCGAAAAGCTCCGATGGCCTTTTCCACTGCGCCAGAGTGCGCGTACAGCGCCCCGAGCCGGTTGAGCGCCCGCCAGTTTGCCGGCTCCGCCCGGGTCAGGCCTTCAAGGAGGGCTATCGCCCCCTGGATATCATCTTGCTCGAAAAGCTCCTGCGCCCTCTGATATGTGTCGTTGTCCATGGTGTCGCCGCATCGGGCTCGCTCACAAACATGGACCTCTTCGGCGCTGGCGCGGGCGAATCCTGCATGGCGGCGTTTCGGCAAGGGTCAGGGAGTGTGCCAGACAGCGCAGTCAGTTGCTCTTGCTGCCTCCGCGGGCAGCGGCGACATCGGCGGGCAGGGTGATGTGAATCTCTGTTCCTTTACCGACCTCGCTGTCGGCCCATATCCGCCCGCCATGCGCCTCCACCGCCAGGCGGCAGAATGTGAGCCCCAGCCCCGACGAAGGGCCGGTCTTGCGCTCGCTCTTCGACTGAGCGTACTTCTCGAAGATGCGCTTCAGATCGGATTTCGGGATACCCCACCCCGTGTCCCTGACAATGACGTGCGCTCCGCCTTCCCGCGAAGGCTCGGACGTGACGCTCACTTCGCCGTTGCGCGGGGTGAATTTGAGCGCATTTCCGATGAGGTTCACGAGGACGCGGCGCATGAGCTCGGGGTCCAGCCGGGCCCGAAGCCCATTGCAGGAATTGGTGAGAGTGATGCCCGACTCCGCCGCTATCGGCTGCGCGACGCGGCAGGCGCCCTCGGCAAGCTCGCAGAGTTCGACTTCCTCCAGCTTGAGCGGCATTTCTCCAGCTTCCAGGCGCGACACATCAAGGATCTGGTTGACCATCTCGAGCAGGCGCTGACCGTCGGATACGGCGAAGTCCACCATCTCCGCCTGATCGGCCTCAAGCTCGCCGACCACCCCCATCTGCAGCGTCTGAAGCGACGTGATGATTCCGGTGAGCGGCGTCCGGAGGTCGTGGACAAGCATGTGAGTCAGGTCCTCGCGGACCTTTGTTTCGCGCTGGAGACTGGAAAGGGCTTCCCTGATGCTCGCGCGGTCGCGGCTGATGCGCTCGAAAGCGATGCCTATCAGCACGCCGAAGCCCAGGCGGAGGACCTCGGTCTCGGTGTAGGAGGTGAGGCGGTGCTTGTCGTTCGTGAAGTGGTACATCACGACGACAGCAAGTATTGCCAGCGCGAGGCCTGTGCGGCCGTAAACAACCGCCGCCGGCAGCAGAACAAGAACGTAGAGCACAGATACGGGCGACGACTGCCCGATCTGCAGGTTCATCAGGTCCAGGTAGCCGATTGCGGCCCAGAGAACGAAAAGCATCAGCAGCATACGCTGCTTCTCATCTCCGAGCCACCGCAGCGCGGGGCTTGCTGGACGCTCGATGGCGGCCTTGTCTTTACTGTCTGACATCTGTTCTGCTAACCCATGGCCGCGCCACCCGGCGCTGCATCTGGCGAGTGCGCTCTTGCCTTTCTACCTCCTATATATGACGACCGATTGCCGCCCGGGGTTCGCTCGAGAGACATCACGGCACGTCAGCCGTGATGTCTCGTTCGGATTCCAGCGATGAATCAGTCCGGCGAAACAGCCTCGACCCCCTGGATTTCGGGGACTTCGTTACGCAGCACCCGCTCGATACCCATGCGCAGGGTCATCTGCGACATGGGGCAGTTTCCGCAGTGCCCCAGCATCTTGAGGTAGGCAACCTTGTCCTCGCCGATCTCCACGAGTTCGACGTTGCCACCGTCGCGCTCAAGCGCGGGCCTCACCTTGTCCAGAGCAGCCTCGACCCTCTCAATCAGATCCTTCTTTTCCTGTTCACTCACTCTGCAGCACCTCAATTGCATAAAAAAGTCGGCGCCCAACGCGAAAGAGACGGGAAACGGCTTGCGCTGGCGCCGCGTTCTAACTGGTAACAGCATGGCCGATGGCGTCAAGGGCCGCAAGCGCGGCCCTCACCACAGCACACGGTCTGGCAGACGCGACGCCCTGCGCGCCGCCACGGAACACCATGCGGCGCTGTTGTACGCGGCACGAACCAAAATGGGCTCTGTTCTGGTATACTGCCGTATTGCTAGTGGTTCAGACGCGCCCCGCGGCTGCAATCCGCCAGCCGCAGGCGCGACAACTGGGAATGGAGGTTGTCACGTGCCCAACTTCGGTAGACCGGTCTCCATCAGGCGAAACATTAGCTCGTCTCACGACCCTTACGCTTCTGTCCCCTCCAGTCACAAACACACAAAGTGCAACGACTGCGGGGCACTCTTCCATTCCGGGCGCTGGCACGCGCCCAATCCCACCACCGTCAAGACCCCGAACGGGAAGAGCAACGCGACCGCGCCCACGCCGGTGATCTGCCCTGCCTGCCACCGCATTCGCGATGATGTGCCGGCGGGCGTGGTTCACCTTTCGGGATCGTTCGTCCGGGACCACGCGGACGAGATCATGCGGCTGATCGCTAACGAGAGCGCGCGCGCCACCAACATGAACCCCCTGCACAGGGTGATGCACGTGGCGCCAACGGGCGACGGCACGGTGGAGGTGCACACGACGGACGAGAAACTCGCCCAGCGCATCGGGAAGGCGCTGCACCGCGCCTATTCGGGCGAGGTGAAGTACAGCTTCGTCGACGGCGAGAAGCTGGCGCGGGTCAACTGGCAGCGCGGCGACTAGAGGCGTAAGGCAGCCTACTGGCTGGACGGCAGTTTCAGGTCCACCCAGACCGGATAGTGGTCTGTGGGCGCTTCGGAGTGCCTCGCGGACGGGTCGCGCAGTATCCCGCAGGCGGTCATTGAGCGCTTCATCTCAGGCGAAAGAAACACATAGTCGAACTGTATCGGCGCGTACTTGTCGCTAAACCGTGACTTCTCCGTCCACACGGACCCATCGGGCGCTTTGGCGGGAGCCGCTTCCACTTTGCGCGCGCCCGAGCCGATAAGCGCCCGGACGGTGGCGGCTGGCGGGTCGTC
>JAGVUD010000064.1 GCA_019136435.1 Armatimonadota bacterium
CGCATCCACCCGGCATATCTGTGCTGGGCGCTCGAAAACCTGGCGCAGGGACGCATCGTCAACGAGATCGTCGTGCCGGAGGCGGACATCACGGGCGCGCGGGCTGCTCTGGAGCGAATGCTGGCTCTCAGCCAGCCCGGCGCCGCCCCGCGCTGAGACTTGTGCCGCGACGAATGCGTCCGCGCGGGTGGAACGGCCCGAACGGAGGGGCTGTCATGATAATATGCGGTATCACCTTGTTCGCTTTGAGCCTCCCTCCGGATGGCTGTGAAGCATAGTAACCCTCTGACCGCCGGTGCGCACGCGCCAATATCCCGGACAGAGGTCTGAGGAGAGCACCATTGCCGAACTTCCGAAGATCAGCGCCGGCCGCAGTTCTGTTCTGCGTCGCGGCTGCAGCCCTGTGCGCCGCACACGCCGCGGCCGAGCCCCTGCTGCTGAAGGCAGGGCGGTTTGATCCCGCCGTATCAGCGCAGATCGAAAGCGCCCCGCAGGACCCTTACTGGCTGGTGCAGCTTCGAGACTCGCCGGGCCCCGCCGGCATAGCGCTGATCGAACAGGCCGGAGCGGTTATTGTCAGCTACGTTCCGGAGAACGGCTATCTCGTGCGGGCGGAAGGCGGCGTCCCCGCCGCGCTGAAAGCCCTGAAGGAAGTCGCCTGGGTGGGGCCGTATGCCGCCGCGCATCGGATTGATCCGGCCGTCCCTTCGGATGGGCGGGCCGTGGCGATCACCGTCCTCACATTTGCCGGAACAGACGGCAAGGACATCCTTCGCGCGGCAGGCGGAAAAGGCGTACGGGTGCTACGGTCTTCGGGCGGCGAACGCGGCAGCACGCTTGTGGCGGAAACGACGGGCGCAATGGCGCACCGGATGGCGCGGCTGCCGGGCGTGCGCTGGATCGAGCCGAGGGTGACGCCGAAGCTGTCGAACGACGTGGCGCGCGGTCTCATCGGAGTTTCGGCGGTGTGGCAGAATCCGGGCGTGTTCGGGAGCGGGCAGACGGTTGCCGTGGCGGACACAGGCCTCGACGTCGGCGCGGACAGCCCCTCTCTCAGCCCCGACTTCCAGGGCCGCGTGGCCGCGGCGTTCGGACTGGGCCGCCCCGGCCTGACGAACGACCCGCACGGGCATGGGACTCACGTGGCGGGATCGGTGCTCGGCTCGGGGGTACGGTCCGGGGCGAACCCGGCGGCGCAGAGCTACTCGGGGTCGTTCGCGGGCATCGCGCCGGAAGCGAATCTGGTATTTCAGAGCATTCTCGACTCGAACGGGGGTCTGGGCGGACTGCCCGCCGACCTCAACGATCTGCTTGCCCAGGCGTATGCAGCGGGGGCGCGCATCCACACGAACAGCTGGGGGGCCGACACGTCGGGAAGCTACCCGGCGAATTCGGCGGAAGCCGACGAGTTCATCTGGAACAACCCGGATATGACGGTGCTGTTCTCGGCGGGCAACGAAGCGCTGGACGCGAACGCGGACGGCGTCATTGACCAGGATTCGCTCAATTCGCCCGCCAGCGCCAAGAACGTCATTGCGGTGGGGGCCAGCGAGTCGCTCAGGTCTTCCGGGGGCTATCAGATACCGTGGGCAACGGGCTCGTGGGCCAGCGATTACCCGGCCGAGCCGATCAGCAGCGACTTCGTCTCGGACGACCCGGGCGGGATGGCGGCGTTCAGCAGCCGCGGCCCGTGCGACGACGGGCGCATAAAGCCCGACATCGCCGCGCCGGGCACGAACATCATCAGTTGCCGCAGCCACGTCCTGGACGCCGGGACGCTGTGGGGCATCTACAGCAACGACTACACATACTCGGGCGGAACGAGCATGGCCACCCCGCTGGCGGCGGGAGCGGCGGCGCTGGTCCGGCAGTACCATCAGCAGATCTCCGGCGGCTCGCCCTCAGCGGCGCTCGTCAAGGCGACGATGATGGTCACCGCACACGACATGGTTCCGGGCCAGTACGGAACGGGAGCGTATCAGGAAATGACGGCGCGCCCGAACAACGTCGAGGGCTGGGGTCTGCTCAACGTGGAGGCGGCGCTCTCGCAGGCGCCCCAGAAGTCATGTCACTTCGTGGACGAGAAGATAGGGGTCTCGACGGGGCAGCAGAAGGCCTACAGCATTACGGTCACAAACACATCTGTGCCGGTCAGGGTGCTGCTCGTCTGGTCGGACTTTCCCGGTGACCCGGCCGCGGCGAAGGCTCTTGTGAACGACCTCGACCTGACGGTGCAGGGCCCGGACAGCAGCATTCGCAACGGCAACGGCACTCTCGACCGCACGAACAACGTGGAGGGGGTCGATATCGCGAACCCGCTTCCGGGCTCGTACACGATCAAGGTCAGCGCGTTCAAGATACCGCAGGGGCCGCAGCCCTTCGCTATTGCCGTGGAGGGCGGGCTGCCGTCGTCCGGCATCTCCGGCCGCGTGCAGTCATCTTTCGGTTCGGATGTTCCCGGCGTCACGATAGCGGCGTCGAACGGGCCGGACACGCTCACCGCAGAATCCGGCTGGGACGGCAGATTCACGCTTCTTGCGCCCGCCGGCGTGTACACGGTAACAGCATCGAAGCCGGACTGGACATTCAGCGCGCTTCCGGCGAACGTAACCGTTCTGGCCGGAGAAACGGCGGTGCTGAGCGTATCCGGCACGGCTCCCCCGGCGGTAGTCGGGGGCACGGCGCACTTCGCCGCCCGTCAGACGGTGTCCGGCCCGTGGGAATCGGCGCATCCTTACACCAGCAGTTCGAGCACGACAGTAACGGTGGACGGCCCGGGCAACGCTGTGCGAATCCGGGCGCACTTTGCGCGCCTCGAGGTAGAGAGCGGCTTCGACGAGGTGACAGTGCGCGACGGCGCGGGCGGCACGGTCGCGACCTACAGCGGCGACATGGAGAACTTCTGGAGCCCGTGGGTTTCGGGAAGCAGCCTGCAGGTGAACCTGAGGGCGGACGTCAGCGTCACTGGCTACGGCTGGCTCATTGACAGGTGCGAGATTGACGTCGCGGGCGGCCCGGCCGCGGGCGTGCAAATCGTGGAAGGGCGAACCGGCCTGGCCCTCACGACCGGCCCGCACGGCAGCTTCTCGTTCTCGGGACTGGAGCCCCTGCCGACCCATCTGGAAGCGAGCGCGGCAGGCTACACTGTTTACCCTTCGCGCATAGACCTGTACCCCGCGCCTCGCGAGACAGCACTCTCGAATGTGTTCGTGGCGATCCCCGAAGTCCCCGTCGCCCATGTGGACATCGCGCACACGTACGTTGGAGACCTGACGGTGCGGGTAGGGGTTGGCGACCCGTCCAACCCCGTGTGGAGCCAGGTGATCTCAGCCAGACAGGGAGGAAGCGACGACCGCCTGCTTCTCAACATGGCTCTGGACGATGGCGCCCAGTACTTCCCGCCCTCCTCGCAGTACCCGTGGTTTGTGCAGGCGTGCGACGAAGCGAAGTACGACACCGGCCAGATTGATGCGTTCTCGATCACGAAGGGCGGCTGGACGTGGGCGGCACTGGACGTTCCCGCGTTGATTCCCGATCAGGGTTGCGCCGTGCTCACAGTGCCGGCGCCCGGATCGGTGACGGTGGGCGAGGCGAAACAGCTTCAGGATGCCACGAGCGTGCTGCTGAGGGCGGGGGTCGTAAGCGCGGTCTTCGATGACAGGTTCTATGTGCAGGACCCGCTCTTCTCGGCCGGAATCGCGCTGATGGGCACGGCGCAGGCGCAGCCGGGAGACACCGTCACGGCGCAGGGCATTATGGGGACGGACGGATGCGAACGCGTTGTGTGGAATCCCACGGTGGCGGTGAACGGGCCGGGGCAGGCTCCCACGCCCCTGAACCTTGTCGGGCGGGTGCTGGGCGGGATGCCCGCGGGCGAGTACAACCCGGGCTTCGTGGACTCGGACGATCTCAACAACATCGGGCTGCTCGTGGGCATGAGCGGTTGGGTGACGGCTGTGGGAACGGACTTCTTCTACATAACCGACGGCAGCCAGAAGAACGATCTGAGCGGCAATATCGGGGTGCGGATCGCGGCGGAGGGGCTGACGATTCCCCCGGCGGGAACACTCGTGACCGTTTTCGGAATCTCCGGGTGCGAAGACGCCGGCTACGGCTCGGCGCGGATCATCCGCCCGAGGTGGAACGCGGACATCATCGAGCGGCATCCCGCGGGGCGGCATCCCGCGCCGTAGCGGAGCGGCGCGTCAGGGGGGCGTCGCGGTAGGCGCGGTATGCTTCGTACCAGTCGCGGGCGGCTTCGCCCATGGCCGGGCGGCAGAACTCGCGGTAGCCCCAGGTGACGAAGTCCTCGCAGAACTCCGCCGCAAGGCGCATCTTCGACTCGAAGCGCGGCATGGGCACGGGACGCCAGCGCGGCTCTTTTGCCCCGGCGTGGTGCACCCTGCCGTTCACCGCGATGTAGTCTTCGATCGACGAGTAGTTCATCTCGGCGCACTCGACGTTGCCCCACAGCTTCGCTCCGGCGCCGTCGCAGGCGCGGCGCATGGCGGCGAAGTACGGGCGGCGCTGAGTATCGGTGACCCAGGCGAAATGCTCCCCGCTGTCCTGCAACATCACGATATCGAAGCCCGAGCGCCGGATGAGTTGCTCCCAGTAGCGCGCGTACCGGTCCGGCGAAGGCACGGCGAAGTCGCCGAAGGTCTTCGTGCGGTCCAGGATGAAGAACGGCGACACGGTCACCGGGCGGCCGGGCGACGCCCCGCGGCAGGTCTCGACGGCGAAGGGGTAAAGCCCGGTGATGTACTCCTGCATCGGGCCGGAGCAGAAGTAGATCTCCTGCGGCACGTACCAGCCGAAGAGCGCCGGGCTGTCCTTGAGTATGGGCGCGAGGCGTCCGACGTGGCGGGTGATGACGCTCTTCTCGTTCTGGAGATCGAGCGTCGTGTACCAGTCTCCCGTGGAACCGCAGTCAACCAGCAACTTCACGCGGCGTCGTTCGCACAGGCGCACGAGTTCCTCGAACTGCGTCAGGCCTCCTTCGCTCGCCTGCCGCGTTCCGCAGAGCCAGAGCAGGTCGAAGCCGATTCTGCGCTGGGTCTCAAGTTCATCGCGCCACTGGTCAACGCTCAGGGACGGGTCATACCAGTAGAGCGCGCCGCGAAGAAGCGGGCGGTTTGTGCCAGCCGCGGTTTTCACGGCCGCAGCGGAGCTTCCGCGCATGAGGGGCAGCGCGCTCGCAAGCGAGAGCGCGGAGGATAGAAGCCGTCGCCGGGTGAGCATGGCTGTAAGTTCAGCATACGAGACAGGATTTCCTGCGGCTGAGATCAGCGGCTTCTGGCGGGCAGTGACTCGGTCTCGTCTTCGAACGCCCGCATCGTGACGGCGTTTTCGTGGCAGGCGGGGACGCATAGCCCGCAACGGGTGCAGCGGCTGGCGTCGAGCAGAATGGGGGCTTGCGCATCGTCCGAAGCGACATGAATGGCCTTCGGCGGGCAGGCGTCAGCGCAGTCGCCGCAGAGCGTGCAGGCTTCGAGGTCGAAGACCGGGATGATGTTACACCTGAGGCAGCGGCAGGCCTGCTCTTTCGCCTGCTCTTCCGGGAAGCTCAACTCGACGAGCGGGCCGCCGTCCACGGCCAGTGACGGGGGCATCTCGCGCAGGCGCTGCTGCGGCAGAGCCTGATGAAGCGCCGGGCGAACCGCGCACATGGCCCAGGTCGTGACGCGCTCGCGGGCGACACCCGAGAGGAACTCGTCCACCTCTTCCGCCGCCCGCTGCCCGGCGGCGACGGCATCAACGGCCGAGCCCGCGCGAGCGGTCTGGAACACGGGCGGAACGGGCTGCGCTCCGCCGCTTCCGCAGGCGACGCAGATCGCGTGGAACCCCTGATCGAGGAGTTGGGAGTGCTGGACGTCCTCGCCGATCGTCACGCCCGTCTGCAGCGTGATGCCCAGCGTGAGAATGGCGGCGATCCCGGCGTCGCGGACGCGCGCGGCAAGCTGGCTCGCGGGCACATCGAGGAGCGCCCCGCCGGGCCGCGCGCCTGCTTCGAACAGCGTGACCGTGTATCCGAGCAGGGCGAGATCGTGCGCGGCGGTCAGGCCGGAGACTCCGGCCCCCACGATGGCTACGCGCTTTGCGTTCGGCTCCCCACGCCGGGCGCGGGCTAGCGAGAGGGAAAGCGCCGATCCCTGCACCGACTCCGGGCCATACTGCTCGCAGACAAAGCGCTCGAGCGCGCGGATGGCAACGGGCGCGTCCAGATTGCCCCTGACGCAAGCGGCCTCGCAGGGCGCCGGGCAGATTCGCGCGCAGATGCTTGCGAACGGGTTGGAGGCGCGGGCAACGGCATACGCGTCGAGATAGCGTCCCTCACTGATCGCGATGACGAACGCCCTGGCGTCTGTCCCGGCGGGGCAGGCGGCGCGGCAGGCGACATTCGCCTGCCAGCGGGAGGGGTCGCCGGTGTCAGCGGGCAGAAAGAGATGGGGGGAACGTTCGGAAGCCACGGTCGTAGGTCTTCGCGCCGCCGCCTACACGTCCTCAGGCGTCAAGCCCGCCTGCTTGAGCAGGTGCAGAGCGAGACCCGCCTTCAGAGCGGCGTTGCCGTGGACTGGCACAGAGAGGCGGACTACGCTGCCGGGTCTCGTGCAGATGTGGTGGCTGCCGCGTACACGTGCCAGGCTCCAGCCGTTCCGCTCGAGTGCTCTGGCGAGGGCCTTGCCCGTGACGGGCTTCAAACGGCGATCTCCATCACCCTGCCCTCGCCACTGGCCCCTGAGAGCGCCACGTCCACTGACAGGCAGCCCTCAACGGCCTCATACAGGTTGCTGATCAATTCCTCGAGCGTCTCGCCCTGTGTGGCGCAGCCAGGGATGGCCGGGACCTCCGCCCAGAGCCCGCCCTCTTCAGCCTCGTGGATGATGATCTTGAGTTTCATGGCATCAGCGTATCACAATCG
>JAGVUD010000467.1 GCA_019136435.1 Armatimonadota bacterium
CGCGCCGAACTCCGGTACCTGCCGGATTCGGGTGACCTCTGTTGACTACCCCACCGTCTCAGATACCAGCAACGCCAACTTCACCATCACCGACCGCGGCATCACAGTGCTGACGCCGGAGCCGGGGGCCGGCCTGACGCTGGGAGTGCCCACGGCCATAACCTGGACGTCCCGAAACCTGCATGGTGACGTGAAGATCGAACTGAGCCGCGACGCAGGATCCACCTGGGAGACCCTGTTCGCCAGCGTCCTGAATACGGGGAGCCAGTCGTGGACGCCGTCCGGCAAGGCGTCGAGCCGGTGCCTGATTCGCATCGCCTCCGTTACCTACCCCGCCACCAGCGATGTCACGGATGGGCTGTTCAGCCTGGCGGCACGCTCCATACAGGTGGACTCGCCCGCGGGAGGTGAGATGTGGGGAATCGGCTGGACGAACACCATCACATGGCACTCCTCCAACATCACGGGCACGGTCAAAATCGAACTGACCCGCGACGGCTGGGCGACGAGCGAAGTGTTAGCGGCTGCCACCGACGATGACGGAGAGTTCGAGTGGATCGTGACTATGCCTCCGTCGTCCAACTGCCGCGTGAGGGTCAGCGCCAACAGCCATCCGGGCGTCAGCGGCGAGAGCGCCGCGGCGTTCAGCATCGTCGAGCCGGTTGCCGTTCCGTTGAAGGTAACACTGGAGGACTGGGTTCCGGGTCCGGAAGGGATGTCCGCCGATGTTCAGGTGCTCGACACCGCCACCGGATCGGTGCTGGAGGAGCACACGGTGACGCTGGGAGCGACCGGCTCCACCTCCTTCGATACGGCCCTGATCGGGACGCGTGACATCCGGGTGAAGGCGTCGCACTGGCTGTCGTCTCTGAAAGAGGATGTCCAGATCGCTCAGGGCATGGTGGGCGTGCTTATCTCGCTCAAGAACGGGGACTGCAACGGCGACAACGCCGTCAACGCGAGCGACTTCGACGCACTGAAACCGTTCTGGGGCACGAAGAACCCGTCCGATGCGAACGCCGATCTAAACGGCGACACATTCTGCGACGTCTTCGACCTGGAAATACTTCGCAAGAACTGGAGCGCCTCGGGCGACGGCGGCGTCGCTCTGGCGGGGCCATCGGGCGCCACGATGTGGCTGGGTGATGCCAGAGGACGCTTGCTCACCGAGATCGTGCGGGTGGCCGGAGACCCGTTCGATATCTACGTCTGGGCCGCGACCACCGTGCCGACCTGGTTCCTGAACGCGTCGGTGGGGTTCGATCGCACTCTGGGCACGGGGACAGGAGCTTCCCCGATGCTCCGCAGAATCGTGCTGGCTAACGGCGACCCGGCGAGCGACCTTGCCTGGTGTGATGCCACGGCCGCTTACAGGGACGATCTGGGAATCCGGCTGGGCGGGCTGTACTCGGATATGATCGGCTTCCGGCCGTACGGCGCGGACTTCGCCTGCGCCTCCATGGGGCGGGACGTGGCGCCGTTCACCGCAATGAAGGTGGCCAGACTGACGCTGGCGCATCGTCTGAATCCGGGCTCGAGCGCGGGGGTCACGCTGTGGAACGACGGCAGCAGGACGGGCGGGTTCTGGCAGAGCATGCTGATGGGCACGTCCCTGATGCACATGGACAGCCAGACGGTGCAGATCGTGTCGTACGTTGCGACCAGCATCCCCCAGGCGAAAGCGGGACCGGACGGCGATCCCGCCTCAATCGCAGGGGCGGCTGTGACGGAGGCCTATCCGGGCTTCTTCTACATCGAGACGGATGACCGGAGCATGGGCCTGCGCGTCGAGATGGCGGGCCATGGCGCCGTTGCCGGGAGCCGTGCTGATGTGTCGGGGACGATGGACACGAACGCCCACGGCGAGCGCGTGCTCATGGCGAGTTCGGTCACGGTTTCGGGGACGAACACCCTTGTGCCGCTTGGCGTGAGGGGGTTCTATCTGGGAGGAGCGGACTGGCAGTACAATCCGGCGACCGGGGCGGGTCAGCAGGGGGTGACGGGCAGTCACGGCGTGAACAGCGTCGGACTGCTGGTTCGGGCGTGGGGCCGCGTGACCGCGGTGGATCAGTCGGCCTGGCCGGCCTGGTTCCTCATTGACGACGGCAGCGGCCGGACGGTCAAATGCGTTGCCGTGGGAGGCAGCCCCGTGGTGAACCCGGCGTGGGTCGGCCAGTTCGCCGCGGTCACGGGCATTGCATCCTGCGAGCTTCAGGGCGGCAGCGTCGTCCCCACGATTCTGCTCAGGGCAAATGCGGCTCCGATTGTGCACTGATCGAGGCGCTGCGGGTCTATTATAGTGGAAGGATTCGAGGGGGCGACCCCGGGACAAGCGGGGCCCCCCTCGGGAGGGATGGAAGAATGACTACACGCGATTGTCTGCATAGGCGTCTTGCCGGGGGATTCTTTGTGCTGGGTCTCGTGCTGGCTCTTGCCGGCGCGGCCTGCGCTGAGACGTTCACTTTTACCACCAACACGGCGATATCGATCAGCGACACGACGTACGACAACATGGATATCGTCGTCCAGGGCTGCACGCTAACGGTTGACGGCGCGCACGCGTTCAACTCGCTTACGCTAGAGCGTAATGCGTCGAACGTGCCGGGCGTCGTGACGCACTCGCCCGGCGCGAGCGGTCTCAACCTCACCGTAACCGGCGACGTGGCCGTGCAGGGCGCGGATGGCGAGCTGGTCGCGAGCCGGATTGATGTATCGGGAAAAGGCTCGCTGTCCGAGACCGGCGCCGGGGCGGGCGGCAACGGGACCAGCTACGGCGGCGGCGCGGGCTACGGCGGACTGGGCGCGGGCGGCATCGGTGGTTCCGTGGGCGGCGCGGCGTACGGCTCGATTCTGCAGCCCGCGGACCTCGGCAGCGGCGGAGGCAAGGGCGGCGTAAACCTCGGAGGCCCCGGCGGCGGATGCCTCAAGCTTCAGGTATCGGGCGCTCTGACCGTTGACGGGAGCATCCGGGCCGACGGCACGACAGTCTCTCACGTGGGCGGCGGCGGCTCGGGCGGCAGCATCTGGCTGGCGGCAGGTTCTCTGGCGGGGTCCGGGGCAATCTCGGCCGACGGGGCCACTCCATCAAGTGCCAATGCTGGCAGCGGAGCGGGCGGCCGGATCGCCATCTACTTCGGGACAAATGCGTTTGCGGGCGCAGTCTCGGCAAAGGGCGGCATCAACAGAATCGGCGGCGCGGGAACCATCTACACCCGCTCAGAAGCGGCGAGCTATGGCAGCCTGCTTGTGGACAACGGCGCTCTTTCCGGAGCGCTGACCCCGCTCACTTCGCCGGAAGTTTTCAACCTGACGATTTCGGGCAGCGCTCAGGCCTATGCGGAAGCGCCGCTGGTGGTGCACAACCTCACCGTGGGCACGGGCGGCGTTCTGACGCACATAACCGGGCAGACCGGGCTGGACGTCACGGTCCAGGGCACAGCCACCGTTGACGCGTCCGGCGCGATCTCGGTTGCTGGCAAGGGCCAGGTGTCGGAACAGGGCGCCGGGGCGGGCGGCAACGGGACCAGCTACGGCGGCGGCGCGGGCTATGGGGGGTTCGGCGCGGTCGCCATCGGCGGGGGCATGGGCGGCACGGCGTACGGCTCGATCCTGCAGCCCGCGGACCTCGGCAGCGGAGGAGGCAGGGGCGGCACCAACCTCGGAGGCCCCGGCGGCGGGTGTCTCAGGCTGCAGGTAGCGGGCGCTCTGACCGTTGACGGGAGCCTGAGCGCGGACGGGACGACAGTCAGCAACACGGGCGGCGGCGGCTCGGGCGGAAGCATCTGGCTGACGGCGGGGTCTCTGGCGGGCTCGGGAGCCATCTCGGCCGACGGGGCGACGCCTCCGAGCGCCAATGCTGGCAGCGGCGCGGGCGGAAGAGTCGCCATCTACTTCGGGACGAATGCGTTTGCGGGCGCGGTCTCGGCAAAGGGCGGCATCAACCGCATCGGCGGCGCCGGAACCATCTACACCCGCTCAGAAGCGGCGAGCTATGGCAGCCTGCTTGTGGACAACGGCGCTCTTTCCGGAGCGCTGACCCCGCTCACTTCGCCGGAAGCTTTCAACCTGACGATCTCGGGCAGCGCTCAGGCCTATGCGGAAGCGCCGCTGGTGCTCCACGATCTCAGAATCAGCACGGATGGGGTCCTGACGCACATAGCAGGCCAGCCCGGTCTGGACGTCACGGTTGCGGGCACAGCCTCGGTTGACGCGTCCGGCGCGATCTCGGTGAGTGGCAAGGGCCAGGTATCGGAGCAGGGCACGGGGGCGGGCGGCAACGGGACAAGCTACGGCGGCGGCGCGGGCTATGGCGGGTTCGGCGCTGGCGGCATCGGTTCTGTGGGCGGCGTGGCGTACGGCTCGATTCTGCAGCCTGTGGACCTCGGCAGCGGAGGAGGCAAGGGCGGGCTCAGCCTCGGAGGCCCCGGCGGCGGATGCCTCAGGCTTCAGGTGGCGGGCGCTCTGACCGTTGACGGCAGCCTGAGCGCGGACGGGACGACAGTCAGCAGCGCGGGCGGCGGCGGCTCGGGCGGAAGCATCTGGCTGACGGCGGGCTCTCTGGCGGGCGCCGGTACGATCTCAGCCGACGGGGCCACGCCTCCGAGCGCCAATGCTGGCAGCGGCGCGGGCGGAAGGATCGCCATCTACTATGCGGCTAGTTCTTTCGCGGGCCAGGTCACGGCATACGGCGGAACGGTGCGCGTCGGCGCTCCCGGCACGGTCTTTACGAAGTCTTCGCTGCAGCAGGTGGGCGACCTTCTGATAGACAACGGGGGGAGGACCGGCTCGCTGACGGCGCTGCAGTTCGCCACGCGCTACAACCTGACGCTGGCCGGCGGGGCGAAGGCCTACGCGACCGAGCCGCTGACGCTGGCGTCACTGCGTGTTGAGACCGGCGCGACGCTGACTCACCTTGCGGATCAGGAACGCGTGGACGTGACCGTGCAGGGCGATGCCCACATCGGCGCTGCGGGAGCAATATCGGTTTCGGGGAGCGGATATGGCTCCGGTCTTGGCCCCGGGGCAGGCCTTGATGGGAGCAGCTACGGCGGCGGCGCGGGCTACGGTGGCATCGGCGGCGCCGGAATCGGCTCCTCGGGCGGCGTGGAGTACGGCTCGCGCGAGCAGCCGGTGGATCGCGGCAGCGGAGGCGGCAAGGGCGGCACTTCCGTGGGCGGGCTGGGCGGCGGCGCAATCCGTCTCCGGGTCAACGGCACACTGACGCTGGATGGAGTCATGGCCGCGGACGGTATTCAGGGCAGCAACACCGGCGGCGGAGGATCCGGCGGTTCCATTTACCTCACGGTGGGCACGCTGACGGGGTCAGGAACCATGTCAGCCATCGGCGGCACGCCTCCGAGCGTCAATGCGGGCGGCGGCGCGGGCGGCCGCATCGCCATCTACTTCGGCGACATGTCCGGGTTCCCGGTTTCGCAGATCAGCGTCGCCGGAGGCGCCACCGGGGCGCGCAGGGGAGGCGACGGCACGGTGCATCTCGCACAGGTCGAGCCACCGGAGATCGCTCCGATAGGCGACCACTACGCCGTCACGGGCCTGCCGTACCGTGGGCCTCTGCCGGTGATCGTCGGCGACTCCGCGGGGGTCGAATGGGATGTGGTGGCCGGGCCTTCGGGAATGACGATAGACGAGACTACGGGAGAGGTGTACTGGGCAGTTCCTTCAGCGGCGGGCTCGCCCTACACCGTTACGATCCAGGCGACGAACGCCGCCGGATCGGGCAGCGAGAGCTGGCTCCTGACGGTCATCGAACACCCGAAGGCGGCTCCGGACGGCATCGATCTGCACTTCGGGGGGCAGGTGGTTACGGCGGCGTATCCGGGCGTCTTCTACGTTGAGAAGGACGACCGGGCGAGCGGAATCCGCGTGGAGATGGCGGGTCACGAGCTGGCCGAAGGCCATCGCGCCGACATCGCCGGGATCACCGCCACAAACGACGCCGGAGAGCGCTTCATCCAGGGCGTCAGCGCGGTGCGATCCAACGCGCCGGGTGACAGCGGCGTTGTCGAGCCGCTCGGCATGACGGTGCACAGCGTGGGCGGTTCGGACTGGTTCTACAACTCCGCCACTGGTTTCGGCCAGGTGGGGGCCGCAGGCGGAACCGGGCTGAACAACGTGGGCCTGCTTGTGCGCGTGTTCGGGGTGGTCACCGCAGTGGACTCTTCCCCGACACCGTCGTGGTTCCAGATGGACGACGGCACGGGCCGCAACATCCGGTGTGTCGCCCCGGACAGCAGCGTTGTGATAGACGCCGGCTGGGTTGGCAAACTCGCCGTGGTGACGGGCATTTCCTCTCTGGAACTTGATGGCGGCAACGCGGCATCGATGCTGCTGCTGAAAAGGTACGGCGCTCCGTTGCTGTATTGAGTTCTCCACGCCCCGGTTCGGCGGTAGCCGGGTGGCACAATTGAGGCAGAAAGCGTGGGGAGCGCGCCACGACGCGCCTTTCCCCCGGCGTTCCCGAAATCGATCTGTCATTCCTGCCGCAGGCCAACACCCCGTGTGAGAACCCGGATGGCCCTGGCGGAACAGGCCGCGGCAGGCGTGGTCAAACCAGCCGGCAGAGACAAGCGACGACCGGTAATATGTCAGCCTGTGCAACGCTGACGTGATCTGACCTGGAAATGAGAAGACACCTGCCAATCATAATTCTGTTCTTGCTGACACTCCCCGCCATCGCGGATGCGCAGCAGGGGGTCTACACTGATGCCGCGGGCGCTCGGCACAGATGGAAGATCGATCGAGCCCACACGCTCATATGGAACGGCAAGCCCTTCTTGCCCCTCGGGACGTGGTTCGTCTCGCACTACCTGGATACAGGCAAGGAGGAGCAATGGGCGCAGGACGTGGCGGCTTT
>JAGVUD010000219.1 GCA_019136435.1 Armatimonadota bacterium
GAAGGCGCTTGGCGCGTTTGACGTGGAGCTGGTGGATATGGCCGAGGTCGATCTCCCGGTCTTCGACGAGCCGGAGCATCCGGCGGCGCAGAAGTATCAGAACGAGCACACGAAGAAGTGGAGCGCAGTCGTGGACTCGGCGGATGCGTTCGTAATCGTGACCCCGGAGTACAACTACGGGACGCCGCCGTCTCTGGTGAACGCTCTGACTTACCTGTACAACGAGTGGAACTACAAGCCGGCAGGATTCGTGAGCTACGGCGGCATATCGGGCGGCCTGCGGTCGGCGCAGATGACCAAGCTCATACTGAACACGCTCAAGGTAGTGCCGCTGACCGAGGCGGTCACGCTGCCTTTGGTGTGGAATCAGTTGAGCGAGGCGGGCGCATTCGTGCCGAACGACTCGAACGCCGAGGCCGCGGACGGCATGCTCGGCGAGTTGCGGAAGTGGGCCGAAGCGCTGAAGCCGATGCGCGCGTAGCCGCTCCGCAAGGAATTGACCCCTCTCTCGGACTCTCGCTTGGCTGGACTCGCTGGACTCGGATTTGCAATCCGAGTCCAGACGCGCTGACAGCGCAGGCTCTGTCGCGGGAAGATGAACTGCTGCCGGAGAACGGCGAATCCCGCACCTGAGAAGGTCCGAACCGGTCAGTCCAAGACGGTCCAGGCGCCAGCCCCCTCCAACCAGAGCCCTCCGCCCTGCGTGGGATGTCCGTAGACCTCCACAGTCTTACCCAGCGGCGGCTGGCCGTAGCTGACCTCGTTGCTAACAAGCACGCCGCCGGGAACCGAACCATCGTCAATCACGAACAGGATGACGCTTGGCTTGCTGACGACCTTTCCCGAAGTCCTTACATAGAGCCCCACGTTGTTCAGCCCCCGGCGAGCGGGGCTCCCCACCTGGCCAGAGCCGCCAACCCCCGGAACGTAGTAGAAATCACTGCCGCCCAGACGCGAGTTCGTCATATGCAGCGGGCGCGGCGGATCGGTGCTTCCGGTGATGGCGACCCGCGGCTTCTGGATCTGGCGCTCCGCCCCCGCGCCGGACATCACTCCCGTGACGGTAACCACGCTCCCTTTCACCAGGCTGCCCGCCGGCAGAGACCCTTCGGTGCTGTAGACCTGAATCCCCGATGAGCGCTCCGGCTCTTGCACGTAGAAGAAGTAGAACGACGCGTCACGAGAGGCGACCTTGTTCGCGAGCTGCACCCAAACGCCATCCGGCTCGCGCTTTGCATCGCCGATGGCAGCCACCGGTTTGACCGCGCGGATACCGTCCGAAGCCGCCACAGGACCCCACTGGCCAGCGGCGTTCTTCGCCTGAACGTAGAAGTAGTAGACGACACCGTTGGCCAGAGCCAGCCCGGAGCGATTCGCCGACCGCGTCAGCCCGGTGCTGGTCCACGAGAGCACGTAGCCGGAACCGGGATCGGTCGCCGTCGTTCCGATAGCGTATCTATACTCGGCGATGGGCGTCTCCGCATCCGAAGCCGCCGTCCACGCGGCCGACAGCGTTGTCGCGCTGGTCGTAAACTCTCCACCGTCGGTTATGACCACACCGGAAGGCACGGTATAGTCATAATACCCGGTCACCTGTTTCACCCAACCGTTGGTGAGATCGTGATACGAGATGCGGATAGTGTTGCCGCTGATGCCAATCTGAGCGTTGCGCCCGACGTTGCCTGCCGAGTCCAGGCGAAGGATCGCCCAGGAGGCGCCGTTGTGCCATGCATGCTTGAGATCCCCCTGAGCGTAGTCGTAGTACGCGATGTGCGGGTTGTTCGCGGTGTCGGTTGCGATGCCGGTATACTGACCCACACCGCCGGAGTCGACCGGGGTGGACGCCCAGGACCCGATCGGCCCTTTCGCGTACTTCAACTGGCCGTTCGTCCGGTCGAAGTAGCTGATGTGGGGCACATTCGCCCCGTCGTAGGCAAGCGAGGTGTACTCGCCCACCGTTCCCGCGCTGTCCACAGTCTGCGGAGCAGCCCACGCACCCCCGGTGTGATAGGCGAACTTCAGGTCGCCGTTGGTGATGTCGTAGTAGCTGACTCTTGGCGCATTCGCGAGGTTCAGCGCGACCGAGCTGTCCCAACCGACGTTGCTGCCGGTATCCACAGCGGTGGTTGCCCATACACCGGCTGTCCTTTTCGCATACCGCAGATCGGAGTTGCTGTTGTCGTAGTACGTTACGTGAAGGTTGCCGCCGGCTTCCGCGGCGATGCTGGTGTACTGCCCGACATCGGCCGTGTTGTCCACCAGAACCGACGTCCACTCGTTGGGGCCATAGATGGGCGGGACTCCGGTTTTCTCAGCGACAAACAGCGCAGTAGTGGAGCTGTCGTAGTAGCTCACGTGAGTTGTCGCCGACGAGTTGGCGACATCGGCATAGCGGTACTCACCTGGCCCCCGGGTGACAAATCCGCCGAATGCCGAAGTCCCCTCCAGCCACAACTGCTGGGCCCGCCCCGCGCTCAGTACGACGATCTGCCCATCCAGGGATACACCGAGGCTGTCCTGCCCCATCGGGCCTCCGCTGTCCACAAGCTGGCTGACGACAACACCAGCGCTCGAGATTGCGTAGTGGTTCAGGCTGAGAGCGGCAGCGCCATCCCCGCCGGCCGCAATTCCAATGGCGCCCGTGTTGTCGAACGCGAACGCGCCATTGTCCCAGTAGCCGTCACCGCTGATGGAGCGAAGAGTCCAGGCTCCGCCGATACGGCGGTAGACCAGCATCCGGGATCCAGAAAAGAGCCCTCCGTCCGCGAACCCGACCCCAATGGTCCCGTCCGGCGCCACATCCACGTTCAGGCACTTGAATGGAGAGCTGTTCGAGGCGACTGTCTCGAACAACCATCCCGACCCGGTCTGGAACGCGATCTTGACAGAATCGGCCGTGTCATCGGTGTAAGCGATATACCGCCGGTTGAGGCTGTCCATTTCAATGGCGTTCACACGGCCCGTCTCGTTTGCCGAGGAATCCACGGTGATCTTGATCCAGGTGGAGCCGGACTTGTATGCGTAGCGTGTATCGAAGGAGTCAACATCCTCGAAAGAGATATTGGGGCCGTTCGACGTGTCCAGAGCAAGCGAGCACCATCCCCAGGCGAGCCCGGTGGAGGGGTGGCTCATGGTGTGCGCCGTCTCGACAGTCCAGCCGCCGCCCGCACGATGTACGACATACGCGGGCGCCCGTCCGTGCCCACGCGGATGGATGGGCTGGTGGTGACGTTGCCGACATCCTCGTAGAACCACGATCCTCCGCTTCGATAGACGTAATCCACGCCGCCGCCCGCACAGGCGATGTGGGGGTTGTCCGAGCTGTCGAGGGCAATCGAGGTCGGGTCCTGGGCTGATCCGATTCTCACATTGTGAAATGTGACGACCTCCCAGCTTGCTCCCGTCCAGCGCGCGTACTTGAGCATGTTGCCGCCCGTGTAATCTATGTAAGAAATATGCGGGCGGTTGAGGGAATCGTAGGCAATGGCGACTCCGTTTGTCAGGGACGGCCCGGTGGAAATGACCTGCGGACTGCCGAACGAGACACCGGGAGCAGCGCTCGCGCCCCTGGCAAGAGGGACAGCGAGAACAAGAACTGGTATGAGGGCGTTGAGGTACTTCATAATACAGGCTCTCGACTCCGGGCTAACTGCAATTGGGAAGCATTTTCTTAGTGCTATTGTTCCCCACGAGCGCCCGGCGGTAAACTGGTTCAGGCGACGGGCGCGTCAGAAATTCTTTTCTGGACCCGGATCTGCAACAGGAGTCCAGACGCTGGTGCCTGCGGGGTATCGACGCCCACAAGGGGCCAGGCTACGGCGAGTGCTCCAGCGGACGCGCAGCCGTCCCCCTCCACTCCGTCAAAATTCTTTGAAGTTTCTTCACAGCACCCCTTGACAACCCCGAAAACGGCGTCATACTGTTATACATCACTAGAACAGTTGGTCTCCAATGCTTCTAACGGTGGACACAACAGATGCGGTGCCGGTTTACGCGCAGATCGTCGAACAGATCAAGCGGGCGGTGGCGGCCGGGGTTCTTCGCCCCGGCGACCCTCTGCCCAGCTTGCGCGAGACGGCCCTGAAGCTCAGGATCAACCCGCTCACCGTGGGGCGGGCGTACAGGCAACTGGAACAGGAGGGGCTCATTGAAACACGGCACGGGCTTGGGAGCTTCGTGAAGGATGGCGCCGGGGTGCCGGCGGGCGAGTTCCGGCGCGAGACGATCGCGCGGGGGATTGACAGGGTGCTGGTTGACGCGCTGCATCTCGGGGTCAGCTTCGACGATGTGCGCGCGCTGCTCGAGGAGCGCATAACCGCGGCCCCCGGGTCCGCGGAAGGCGATGAGGTGGAAGAACATGGAAACGGATAGGGGCGGGTTTGCCATTGAGACACACGGGCTGACCAAGCGCTTCAGGCAGGCCGATGCGGTCAACGGCCTTTCGCTCAGGGTGCCCGCCGGCTCGGTGTATGCCTTTCTCGGGCGCAATGGCGCGGGCAAGACGACGACCATCCGCATGCTGCTCGACCTGCTGGACCGGACGTCCGGGGAGGCGAAGGTGCTGGGGCTCGACTGCCGCCGTGACGCGCTCGAGATCAAGCGCCGCGTGGGCTACGTGGCCGAAGGCTGCCGGATGTACGACTGGATGACGGTGGACGAGATCATCTGGTTCTGCAAGGGGTTCTACCCGGGGTGGGATGATGCGCTGGCCGCCGAGCTCAAGCAGCGGCTGGATCTCGACGGGAACAAGAGAATCCGCGAGTTGAGCCGGGGAACCCAGGCCCGGCTTCTGCTGCTGCTTGCGATGGCGTATCATCCGGAGCTTCTGATACTGGACGAGCCGACCGCCGGGCTGGACGTGATCGTTCGGCGCAGCTTCCTGGAAGGCGTCATCGAGCTTCTGAGCGAGGAGGGGCGCACGGTTTTCTTCTCGTCGCACCTGGTTCACGAGGTGGAGCGCGTGGCGGACTGGGTGGGAATCATTCACGAAGGCAGCCTGGTCTTCTCCGGCCCGATCGAGGAACTGAAGAGCCAGGTGAAGCTGCTCTACCTGACCTACGAGCAGCCGCCCGCATCGTTTGCCGCCATCCCCGGAGTGCTGAGCGTGGACACGAACGCCCGGCAGGCGGCGGTGACCGTGCGCGGGTTTTCGGACGCTACGGTGGATGCCGCCCACCAGATCGGCGCCTCGGCAGTCTCGGTTACCGACCTGTCACTCGAGGACATTTTCGTGGCGCTGGTGGGACGGGAGGAGGGCTGAGATGGGCACATCCGGATCGGGAAGGCTCGTCTGGAAGCTCTGGAGGGAGACGCGCGGGGCTCTGCTGGTGCTGGCCGCCGTGCCCATGGCCGGTCTCACCGCGGCAGCGTTGCTGCCGCGCAGTTCTCCAGCTGCGCAGTTCGTCGCGTTCATTCTGGAATACGTGTCGGCGTATATGGCGCCTGCCATCGCCGGCGTCATCGGCGCCACCAGAGGCCAGCAGGACTGGGACGACACCCATTACGGCCCATCGCACCTGCCCGTTAACGCGGGCGATGTGGTGGCGGCGTCGTTCGCGCTGCCGCTGGTTGCCGCCGCCGCCCTCGGCCTCTGGGCCGGCTTCTGGTCGCTTGTGTGGGCCTCGTTGATGCCGCACACGATAGATCCTTTGCACAACAGTGACGCCGTCCGGCTCTGCTTGCTCTGGGCTGTTCTCACGAGCGGGTGTTTTGCTCTGGGGTATGCCGCTTCGGCTGTAAGCAACGCCAGGGCCGGGATCATAGCGCCCGCGGTGGCCGCCAACATCGGGCCGGTTGTGCTCCTGGACGCGGCGCGCTCAATCGCGGCCGGGAGTGATGGCCTCCCGGACAGCCCCGCCGCGTGGGCGTTCGTGGCGGCCATCGTACTCGCGCCGATGGCGGCGAGCATCGTCTGGGCGGCCTCGCGCCGGAAGCTCATGATCTGGCGGCGCTGGGCGGCTCTGGGGGCGGGCGCGCTGGTGTTGGCCGCCTGCGCATCTCCAGCCTTGCTGGTCGCCTGGACAAAGGCCTCACCCGGCGCGGGCTTCGCGGCCGTTGATTCGGAGGACGGCTCGCTGGTTGTCTCGATGACCGGCCAGTTCGGCGGACGAGCGGGCAGCGGAACCTACTGCCAGTTCCAGGACCGCAGAAGCGGCGCAACAGCCAGGGCGCTCTTCCCGCTGTTCGTGCAGCCTCTGGGGTTCGCCTCCGGTCAGCGGGCGGTGGTGGCGACGCGCAAGCCAAGCGAGAGCCGCATGGCGATCCGGGTGTGGAGCCTTCGCGACAACAGCATTCGGGAAGTGGCGGCCATTCCGTACAACCCCCGGGCCGCCTTCTCTCTCGGCACGGACTTGACGTACAGGGGCGGGTTTGTGGCGTGGGTCCGCCCGGACGGGCGGTGGATGCTGATGCGCACCCGCCCGTCGAATGGTTCGGGCGTTGACCTGTGGCTGGTGGACCTGCAGCACGGCGGGGCGAAGATCGTCTATCCGAACTACACGGCGTTCGGCGACAACACGATCATCTGGACTAAGGACCGGGCGATCGTCAGCGGCAGTCCGCCGCCGATCGTGGTTGATCTGGCGGCCGGCACGGCAAGGTGCACCAGATACAGATGGGAGGCAAAGCGATGAGCAGGCGCTTGCTTTGGAAGGAATGGCGCGAGAGGCGCATCGTCGTTGCCGCGCTCGCCGCGGCGGCCATAGCGCCCGTGGTGTTCGGGTCGGGGCTGTCGTTTTCGGGGGACATCGGAGCATTCAGCCCGTGGCTGCTCTTGCCGGTTGCGCTGGCGATACGTCTGGGGACAGGCATGTACGCCAGCGACGGCGATCAGGACAGCGGCGACTTTCTCTTTTCGAGGCCCGTCGGCTGGAAGGCGGTTGCCGCCGCGAAAGTTGCTCTGGGGATCGCGGTTGTTCTTGCGGCGTGCGTGCTGGCGGCGCTGGCCTACATCCTGTTCGCGGCGCCGCAGTACCGCCCGCACATCACCGACGAACGCCTGGCGGCCGGGGCGGCGTTCCTGGCCTTCGGGGCGGTGGCCGCGTTTGCGGGGGGGTATGCATCTTCGGCGCTCACGCCCGGCAAAGGCGGCAGCATTATGGTGTTTGCCGGCCTTTGGGCGCTGACAGTTGTCTCCGCATTTGCGAATCTGACCGTACGCAGGCAACTCAGGCACCCGGATTCGGACTACCAGATTATCTCGGCGGCGGCCTGGTACGTCGGCGCGTTCGTGGCCGCCATACTCGTCACGCGCTTCGGGCTGACGGCGGGCTTTCGGTACAGGCTCAGGGTTTACGCCCTGTGCATCGCAGCGGCATTCGCCGTTCTGATACCGGCCGAGATCGCCTACAACGCGTGGCACACGCCGCGCCAGACGGCAAGGATGCCCGGCGTTGATCCGGACAGCAGGCTGACACAAGAGGATTACCTGAGCATCTCGCCTGACGGGCGGTACGGTATCAGCAGTGCTGGATCGTCCATGCATCTGGTGCAGATTGCTGGCCTGGAAGTGAAGCCGTTGAAACGGCTGCCGAGGCCGGGGCAGTTCTACGGGACAGGGCAGAGGGCCTTCTGGACTCCCGATGGGATAGCTTACTGGGCCCATGAGGATGGGCTGATGGTCGCCGATCCGGCGCGGCGCAAGGCCGCATTCATTCCGATGAACCTGTGGGCCGGCGATCTCCTGCCGTCGCCAGATGGCCGCTACCTGATCTACGCGGCATGGGCGGTCTCGACCGACCAGGCACACACCGTAGTTGACCTCCGTGCCGCGAAGGCACTGGAAGGAACCGTTCGGGCGAGCGGCAATCCCTGGTGGCAGACGGCAGACACTGTGGGTTACACGGACATGCAGAAGCGAAGGCGGTTCGTGAAAGTAACGGCGGGTGGGATTCAGCCCGTCACAGTCCCGGATTGACCGTGTTTGACAGGGAGGCGGGACGCCGATAGAATCCCACGTGTCCGGCGGGCGCGGCCGCCCTCCCGCCGGCTCGAGGCCTATGTTCACCCTTACTGTCAATGCCAGCTTCTCCGCCGCGCACTTCCTGCGTGACTACAACGGACCGTGCGAGACGATGCACGGACACAACTTCCGCGTGGAAGCCCGGGTCTCGGGCACGGAACTGAACGAGATCGGCATCGTCGTGGACTTCAAGGTCATCAAGAAGCTGCTGCGCGAAGTGACCGAACGCCTGGATCACAAAGTGCTCGACCAGATACCGCCCTTCGACACGTTGAACCCCACAGCGGAGAACATCGCGCGGCATATCTTCGACGAGGTCGCCCCGCGCGTTGCGGAGGCGGGCGCGAGGCTCGAGAGCGTCGGCGTCTGGGAGACCGAGGGCTGTGGCGTCGTCTACACGCCCGGCGAGTAGCCCGGGGCCCACGGAGCCGGCCGAAGGCGCTCGGGCCGTTGAGATATTCTCCAGCTTTCAGGGCGAAGGCCCGCATGTTGGGCGGCTCCATATCTTCGTGCGGTTTGCGGGCTGCAACCTGCGCTGCCTGTACTGCGACACCCCGGATTCGCTGACGTCGCCGCCTGAGGCGCGCGTGGAAGAGCGCCCGGGCACGCGGACTTTTGAGACGCTTGACAACCCCCTTTCGCTGGACGAGGTCGTGGAGGCGATTCGCCGCCTTGCGCGCGAGCCCCACGACGCCGTGAGCCTCACCGGAGGCGAGCCGCTTCTGCAGGCGGACTTCATCGGGCGCATCGCCCCGCACATACGCGAAATGGGGCTCGGTGTCTATCTCGAAACGAACGGGACGCTTCCGGAGGGGCTCGCCGAAGTCATTTCCGGCATGGACACGATCGCGATGGACATCAAGCTGCCGCGGACTCTGCACGACGGCCGCGACTGGTTTGGGGAGCACGCACGGTTTCTGCGCATTGCGATTGCGGCTCCGGAGTTCTTCTGCAAGCTCGTTCTGCCCGCCAGTCCGGACCTCGAGCAGGTTCGCCGCGCGGCGCGGATGGTGGCGGAGGTCTCGCGGAAGATACCCTTCATCATTCAGCCGCTTACGCCGTTCGGGGCCGTGAACGCCGGGCCGACGCCGGAGGACATCCGGCGCGCGTATGAGACGGTCCGCGAGCACGTGGACGGCGTGCGCGTGATTCCGCAGATGCACAAAGCGATGGGCCTGCCATGACGAGCGAAGGGGCCGTCTGCCTGCTTTCCGGCGGGCTCGACAGCGCAACGGCGGCGGCAATCGCACGGTCGCGGGGGTTCGATATCTATGCGCTGTCGTTCGACTACGGGCAGCGGCATGCAAGAGAGCTGCAGGCGGCGGTGCGCGTGGCGGAAGCGCTCGGAGCAAAGCGGCATGTGACCCTGCGCTGCGACCTTCGCGCGTGGGGAGGAAGCGCGCTGACGGCGGACATCCCGGTTCCGCGGGGGCGATCGCTGGCGGAAATGGAGAAGGCGATCCCGGTGACGTATGTGCCAGCCCGCAATCTGATCTTCCTGTCGCTCGCGCTCGGGTGGGCGGAGGTCGTCAAGGCGCGGCGCATCTTCATCGGCGTGAATCAGCTCGACTATTCGGGATACCCCGACTGCCGCGAGGAGTTTCTGCGTTCGTTCGAGCAGACGGCGAACATGGCCACGAAGGCGGGGGCCGAGGGCGGCAGGTTCGTGATTGAAGCGCCGCTCGTGCACATGTCGAAGTCCGAGATCATCCGCGCGGGAACGGCGCTGGGGCTCGACTACGGTCTGACCTGGAGCTGCTACACCGGAGGCGAGCGGCCGTGCGGCGAGTGCGACAGCTGCCTGCTGCGGGCGAAGGGCTTCAGCGAAGCGGGGATGCCGGACCCGCTTCTTGCGAGAGAAGGCTGATTGGCAAGAGCGCACGGCTGTTTCTATAATGAGCTGACACTAAAAACCAGCGAAGCAAAGGAAAGAACAAGCATTGATCCTCATCACCGGCGGTCTCGGATATGTCGGCAGCCACGCCATGCGCTACCTGCGGGAGCAGGGACGCGAAGTCCTCGCCTTTG
>JAGVUD010000270.1 GCA_019136435.1 Armatimonadota bacterium
GAGTTAGCGGATCGGGAGTTGCGGTGAGGACTTTTCCATCAGCGGCAGTGGTGATCGCCGCCAGCCCGTTGGCCGCGCCTCCGGTCAACGGGTTCGACTGCGTCGCCGCATCCTGAATGATCACGATGTCCGGCCAGGGGCCCTGGTATTCTTTGATGACCCGGGCAATCGTTCGCATCGTGCTGCCGTCCGTCCCGTACATTACCTGCTGTGAAAAGGTCCGGCCGGGGTAGGCCTCGTGGAGTCTGGCCATCGTCCGCGGCACAAACACCTTGTCGCGGGCCGAAGCGAAGAAACCATCGGTCAGGCTGTCACCCACGAACATGATCGTTTGCGGAAGCCAGTTGCCAACCTCCCGGACTTCGGTTGCGCGAATGAGAGGCCGGATCTCCGCCTCGCACTCCACCAGGCTGCTGATGCCGGTTACGACGACCACAGTGCCCGGCTGCGGCCAGGCCAGATTCCCCGTATCCACGCGCACTGGCAAGTCGCCGCCCATCAGCGCGGCGAACCCGTCCGCCAGCCTCCCGGCATACCCTGCAACCCACACTCGCAGTCCTACATTGTAGGTATCCACCTCTCCCGTGACACCCGGGTTGTACCCCGTCGCGGCGCCACCCAGATGATCCAGCATGACGCCGAGCGCCGCCGGCGGAGCGCCGCTGCCAGAACGAACGGTGATGTCCGTCCCCGCTATCGCACGCTCGCACCCGTCGGTGCAGAGGTTTCCCTTGACCCGGACAGTGTCTCCGGACATCACAGCATCCGGCATCAGGACGCGGATACCCGCCGCACGGTCGGACGATTCCAGGTAGAAGACGCCCGGCCAGGCGACAGTCACAACGCCCTCAAGCGTCACAACCGACCCATCCGGTTTCGTCGAGAAGTCGAACGGAGGTGAGGCAGAAGCCTCGCGCACATCACACAGCAACAGAACGGTCGCGGCAATCACCGCGCAAAGACCCAACGTGGTAGCTCTCATTTTGCATCCTCTGCAATCTTTGTCGTGTTGGCACACTTCGCCACACACGAGCATTTTATCACAGTTTGCGCGGATTATCGGGCGGCGAACGCTGCAGCGGAACTGCTACGAACGATAGGGCGTGAGGCGCCTGCATCCGATGGAGCGTGAAATGGTTCACGCCCCGCGATCGAGCTGCCCTTGCAGGGCTGACCGGAACAGGACTCCAGGGCCAGCGGCCCACGAGCGTGCGGGAGGACAAGGGGGCGGCACCAAGATCGACCTGCCCTTGCAGGGCTGCTCGTGACAGGACACAGGGCTTGCAGCCCACCCACACGTCGGGGCGGCTGCAAGCCGCCGGATCCTCCGGGTGCAGCCCTGCCAAGGGCAGCACCATCGGGGCCCTGCCAAGGGCAGCGCCATCGGGGCCTTAAGCCCGGCCCGGTCAGCGAACGCGGGGGGTGGACTCGCGCTCCATGAGCGTGGGGCGCAGGCGCATATGGACGGGTTCCTCGGGGCGGCCGCTGCCGATGGCGGAGAGCAGCAGTTTCACGGCCTCCCAAGCAATCTGACGCGTGGGCTGGCGGATGGTGGTGAGGCGCGGAGTGACGAAGCTCGATATCTCCAGGTCGTCGTACCCGACAACCGCGACGTGGTCCGGCACGCGAAGCCCCCTGTTGTGGCAGGCCCACATGGCCCCGAGGGCGATCTGGTCGTTGATGCCGAAGACCGCGTCCACCCTGCCGCCCCGGTCCAGAAACGCACCGAGCGACTGCGCCGCGTAGTCCTCCCAAGGCCCTGTGACCGCAGTGTCGCCGATGAGAGTCACGCGCGCGTCCCTGCGCCCGGCGACATCCATGAGGCCGGCCATGCGCTCCTGAATGGACGTCACCTGCTGGCGCTCGTTGAGCGGCAGAATGACGCCGATATCGCGGCGCCCCGCGCCTATCAGATGGCTGGCGATGATCTGCCCCGCCAGATGATGGTCGGTCATCACGGCGTCGGCGCCGACCGAGGGAATGAATCGGTCAATGTAAACGAACGGCACTCCGGCGCGCTTGAGCCGCTCGTAGTCGGCGGCATTGCGGACGGGGCTCGCCGGTGAGACCAGGAGGCCGTCCACGCGCTTCTCGCGCAGCAGCTCGATGTTCGCGCTCTCGATCTCCGGGCTGCCGCTGGAGCAGGCCAGAAGCAGGCTGAAGCCCTGCCCGGTCGCGGCCTCCTCGATTGCGGCGAGCAGGCTGGGATAGAACGAGTTCGACAGGCCGTTGGTGATGATGCCGATGGTGCCGGTGCGCTGGCGCCGCAGGGAACGCGCGACGATGTTGGGCGCGTAGTCGAGTTCGGCGGCCACTGCGACGATGCGCTCGCGGGTGCGCGCGCTGATGCGCCCGCTGCCCGTGAGGGCGCGGTGGACGGTCGTCTTGGATACGCCGACACGCTCGGCAATCTCTTTCATGCCGGGGGAGTTCGGGCCATCGCTTACCGTCTCCGGCCGCAGTTTCGCGCGTTTTCTGATGGGCATTGTCTCTGGAACCGTGCTGATCTTTGAAACTGGTTGGATTATCCTACCGTTCCCCCTTTCCCCGCACCTTTCCTTCGGAAAAGCGGCGCCCCCGGGCATCATTTGCGCGTGAAGCAGGCGGGCCGCGGGCGCCTCTAATACAGGGGAACCGCGCCGGGCTGGCGAACACACGTGCAAGCCGCGCGGGGCGGCGTCGCAGGCGGCAGCGAAATGTCGTACAATGAGCGTGAGAGTGCCGTGAGTTCAGACGAAACCGGAATCAGAATAACAGGCGGTGACCGCCTCGAGGAAGACGCTCAGGTCGAGCTGAGCCTGCGCCCGCGCAGGCTGGATGAGTTCGTCGGGCAGGAGAAGGTCAAGGCGAATCTCTCGGTCTTCATCGAAGCCGCGCGGAAGCGGGGCGACGCGCTCGATCATGTGCTGCTGTACGGCCCGCCGGGCCTGGGCAAGACGACTCTGGCGAACATCATCGCGTGCGAGATGGACGTTCCGCTTCGCACGACGAGCGGCCCGGCAATCGAGCGTCCGGGCGATCTGGCGGCCATACTGACCAATATGGAGCCTGGCGGCGTCTTATTCATTGACGAGATACACAGGCTGTCGCGGGTGGTGGAGGAGATACTGTATCCCGCGCTGGAGGACAGGCAGCTCGACCTGATCATCGGCAAGGGTCCGAGCGCGCGAACGCTGAAGCTGGGGCTGTCGCCTTTCACGCTGGTGGGCGCGACGACGCGGGCGGGCATGCTGACGTCGCCGCTGCGGGAACGGTTCGGGATAGTGCATCACCTGGAGTATTACGACTCCGATGCTCTGTCGCTGATCGTACAGCGCTCGGCGCGGATACTCGAGGCGCGGCTTCAGCAGGACGCGGCGCACGAGATAGCGCGGCGCAGCCGGGGCACGCCACGGGTGGCCAACCGCCTGCTGAGGCGGGCGCGGGATTTTGCCGAAGTTGAGGGGGATGGCAGCGTCACGCTGGAGGAAGCGCGGAGGGCGCTGGAGCGGCTGGAGGTAGACGAAGCCGGGCTCGACAGCACCGACCGCCGGCTGCTTCAGACGATGATAGACCGCTACAACGGCGGCCCGGTGGGGCTGGAGACGATAGCGGCAAGCGTCGGCGAGGACGCGGACACGATCGAGGAAGTATACGAGCCGTTCCTTTTGAAGACGGGGCTTCTGGACAGGACGCCCAGGGGCCGCGTCGCCACGAACAAGGCGCGCGAGCACCTTGGGCGGGCCATTGACATTCGACAGGCCGAGCTGTTCTAGCAGGGCGGCGGCCGCTACCGCCGGGTGGGGAAAGACGCTGGGTTGAGACATGGACTGCCCGAACTGTAGAACGACAAACACGGACGACAGCAGGTTCTGCAAGAAGTGCGGAACCCGTCTGAACGCGGCCGCCGCCGCGCAGGCCGCGGAAGCCGCGCAGGCCGCGGAAGCCGCGCAGGCAGCGATTGACCCGACGGAGGATACAGCGGCCCCGGGTGCCGGCGCTGAAGCAGCACTGGCGGCCGGCATGAATGACCTGGAGGTCAGCAAGCTTCTGGGTCACGCCTTCGACCTGTATGACGCGGCGAAGTACGACGAGGCCTTCGAGGTCTGCCGGGCCGCCCTGCGCCAGAACCCGGACAGCGGCGCGGGTCACGCGCTTCTTGCGAGCATCTACGAGAAACAGGGCCATCTGGACGCTGCCGTCCGCCAGATGAAGCGGGTTGTTGATCTGAACCCCGAAAGCCAGGCGGACAAAGAGCGCCTTGCGCACCTGGAGCAGCGCCTGCAGTTCTTGCAGGCCGATGAGGATTTCACTCCACCGCCGCAGCCGTTCAATCTCGCATCGTTTCTGATACGGCCGAACGTGCTGGCGCTCACGAGCCTTGTGGCGGTAGTCGCGCTTGCGGCGTGGCTGTTCGGCGCCAGGCAGGAGCCCGGCTACACGCCGTCACAGCAGCCCGATGCCTCGGCGACGGCCGCGCCGACCCCGCTGTTCACGCCCGAGAGCGCGCCGCAGACAGGCAGCGGCGGCGATCTTTTCACGGGCGGCCAGACGCAGCCTCAGAGCGCGCCAGCGGCCGCCGTCCCGCCTCCGCCCGCGGCGGTGAGGAGCCAAACGCCGCAGCCCCAGCCGGCGGCGTCCCCACCCCGCCGCGCGGAAACACCGGCTGCCCCCGCTCCGGCCGTGCAGCCGCGTACGGCTCCGCCGCCGGCCCAGCCCGAGCCTTCGGTGCGGATCACACGGCAGCCAGCCCCGCCGAACACGGAAGCGCCCGCGCCGCCGAGAACGGGCGGCACGAAGGGCGCGGACTATCAGCGGATGGCCAAGCAGGCGCAGGAGAACGGCGACACGGCCGCCGCACGGGACTATTACAGCAAGGCTATCGCCGCCTACCGTCAGGAGGCTGGCAGCGACGGAGGCGCGTTCGCGGCTCAGCAGGGAATCCGCTCGAGCGAACTCGCATTGAAGCTGCTCGACAACCCGGAATAGGCCGCACACCCTGCGGATTACAGATTACAAATGACAAAGGACACAAAGAGACTGCAAAGGAGCACGGCTATCCGTCTGGTAGCCGCATGCGCGCTGGCGATGACGTTTTGCGTCACGGCGGTGCGGGCGGCGACGGACGCTCCGCTGGTGCTATTCCCGATATCGGCGGCCGACAAGGCGCTCGCAGACAGCGCGACCATCGCCCTGAAGGCGAGCCTGAAGCAGGGTCAGAACCTGCAGGTGCTCGAATACCGGCCGGAGATTCCGAGCCTGCGGCGCGCCGTGATGGAAGGCACCCTGACCAAGAACGACCTGGAGGCTACCGACGCCGCGACGAGGCTGAAGGTCGCGCGGGCGCTCGAGGCGGGTTTCTTTATGACCGGCAATGTGGAGCGGGGCGCTGAGGGAGTGCGGATGGCGGTGACGGCGGTAGACACCCGCCGCGGCCAGAGCTACACGTACAACTCGAAGGCGGATTCTCCTACCGGCGACGCGAGCGGGGCCCTGCTTTCGGTTGCGAACACCGTGGCGACGCAGTTTCTGACGCAGGTGCTGAATGTGGTGCCGCCAGCGGCGCCGGTGGTGCTGAACCTGCCGCTGCCTCCGGTGACGGCAGAGGGGGCGTCCGGCGAAGAGGGCGACAAGCCCGTGCCTCCGGCGAAACCGGTTGAAGCTCCGGCGCCAGCCGGGCCCGACCCGGGAATCGCGGCGAAGGACTCTCTGCGCGAGAGCGCGGCGGGGTATGCGGCGCAGTCGGAGACGCTGGCGGCCGACGGCGACCTCGCGGGGGCCATTCAGGCGATGCGCGAGGCGGTGAATCTGGCGCCGGACGATGTGAGCTACCGGGTGCGGCTGGCGAAGCTGTACACAGACAAGAACATGCCGGAGGAAGCGGCCAAAGAGCTGGAGCGCGCCGCCGCCCTGAATCCGGCAAGCGACGAGGCCCGCAATGCGCTGGCACGGGAGCGCGCGACGGCGGCGTCGCCCGGGGAGGCCGTGCAGGTGTACCGCGACACCCTGAAGAGCGACCCGAAGAACCTGGAGGCGCGCCTTGCTCTGGGAGACGCGCTCTGGAACGAAGGCAAGCCCGACGACGCGGCGCTGGAGTACGCTCAGGCGGCGAACGATCACCCGGATCAGCCCGGGCCGTACTACCGGCTGGCCCGGCTGGCGGCGGCGCGGGGGCAGTTTATGGACGCCACCAGTCACGTTGCCACCGCCAAGCACGTTCAGAACCAGGACGACGGCGCGGCGGTTGAGGCGGGCCTGTACAGATCGCTGGTGCAGAGCGCGGACATGGCGTACTACAGGTACAGAGAACAACTGGACGCCGTGGAGAAGGACTACGCCGGCCGCGCCATCACCCGCGAGAGCTACGACAGGAAGGTGCGAGCGCTTCTGACGGAAGTGGAGCAGCTCGCGGATTTCCTGAGCGACCTGAACGCGCCGGCGGGCTACTCGAAGGCGCACCTTCACCGAAGCCTGGCGGCAAGCCTGATGGCGCAGGCCATCACGTCGCTGCAGGAGTGGCTCCGCAAGGACGAAGCCGCTCTGAAGCAGAATGCTCAGGGTTTTCTGAAAGACTCGCAGGCCGAGATGGATGCGGCGGCGGCGATTGAGCGGAAGCTCAGGGCGGGCTGATGCCGCCGCGGGCCGACAGCCGCCCGAACATCGTCCTGATTCTTGCGGACGATATGGGCTATGGCGACATCGGCTGCTTCGGCAACGCGCTGGCGCGGACTCCGGCGCTTGACCATCTGGCCGGCGAGGGCCTCCGGCTCACTCAGCACTACTCCGGCTCCCCCGTGTGCGC
>JAGVUD010000385.1 GCA_019136435.1 Armatimonadota bacterium
GGACAAGGGTCTCGCCGGAAGCTACCACGCGAACCTGGTGCGGCTGGCCCAGAGGTTCCTGGAGGGCCAGCAGGGCGAGCCCCGAGTCTACGTTATGGGCAAGAAGGCGCTCGGATCCATCCGCAGGCTCGGCTACACTATTGATGGAGTGCTCGAGCTGCCGGGGACGTCGGTCAGCTTCGACACCGTGCGCCCGCTGTCGCTCGATGTTCAACAGATGTTCGCCGAGGGCAAGACGGATGCGGTCTATCTGATCTACACGCAGTTTCACAGCGCTATCTCGCACGAGACGCTGGTGCAGCGGCTGCTGCCGGCCGAACCCCCGGCCCAGACCACGGGTGGCGGCGGGCAAGAGGACGCCGCCGCGGAATACCTGTTCGAGCCTGAGCCGGACAAACTGCTTTCGCGTTTGCTCTCGCGCTATGTGGACACGCAGCTCTTCCGCGCAGTGCTTGAGTCCATCGCGAGCGAACAGGGCGCGCGCATGACGGCGATGACGAGCGCGACAAAGAACGCCGGCGAGATGATTGACCGCCTCACCCTGTCTCTCAACCGCGCGCGGCAGGCGGCAATTACGACGGAGATCGCCGAGATCGTGGGGACTGCGGAGGCGCTGAAGTAGCGCGGCCCCGCATCACAACAGAACGTACTTTCTTGAGGATACTCGATTAATGGCTGAAGGGAAGATCATACAGGTCATCGGTCCGGTCGTGGACGTGCAGTTCCCTCCCGAGGATCTGCCGGGCCTGCTGAACGCCGTGGAGATTCCGCACGGCGAGGAGAAGCTCACGGTGGAAGTCGCGCAGATGCTGGGCGACGATGTCGTGCGCTGCGTCGCGATGGCGTCCACGGACGGCCTGGTGCGCGGAATGCCCGCCGTGGACACCGGCGCTCCGATCATGGTGCCCGTGGGGCAGGCAACGCTCGGGCGCGTCTTCAACCTGCTCGGTCACCCGATTGACGAGCGCGGCCCGGTGGCCGCCGACCAGCAGCTTCCCATTCACCGGCAGCCTCCATCGTTCGAGGAGCAGAGCCCGGCCGTCGAGATGTTCGAAACAGGCATCAAGGTCGTTGACCTCCTCTGTCCGTACGCAAGGGGCGGCAAGGTCGGCCTGTTCGGAGGCGCCGGTCTCGGCAAGACGGTGCTCATCCAGGAACTCATCCGCAACATCGCCACCGCGCACGGCGGCGTGTCGGTCTTCGGAGGGGTCGGCGAGCGCACCCGCGAGGGCACCGATCTCTGGCACGAAATGATGGAGTCCGGCGTCATTGAGAAGACCTGCATGGTGTTCGGACAGATGAACGAGCCGCCGGGCGCCCGGCTGCGGGTCGGCCTCACCGCGCTCACGATGGCCGAGTACTTCCGGGACCAGGCCGGTCAGGACGTGCTGCTCTTTATTGACAACATCTTCCGGTTCGTGCAGGCAGGCTCGGAGGTCTCCGCGCTTCTGGGACGAATGCCGAGCGCCGTCGGCTACCAGCCGACGCTCGGAACAGAGATGGGCGACCTTCAGGAGCGAATCACCAGCACGAAGTCCGGGTCTGTCACGAGCATCCAGGCGGTGTACGTGCCGGCCGACGACCCGACCGACCCTGCGCCTGCCACCACGTTCACCCACCTCGACGCGACGACCTACCTTGAGCGGGCTATCTTCGTGAAGGGCATCTATCCCGCCGTTGACCCGCTCGTCTCCACCTCGCGCATCCTCGATCCGCTCGTCGTGGGACAGGACCACTACAGGACCGCGCGCGACGTTCAGCAGGTGCTCCAGAGGTACAAGGACCTTCAGGATATCATCGCGATTCTCGGAATAGACGAGCTTTCGGACGACGACAAGCTCGCCGTTGCCCGGGCGAGGCGCATCGAGACGTTCCTCTCGCAGCCGTTCTTCGTCGCCGAGACGTTCACCGGAATGTCGGGGCAGTACGTGTCCCGCGAGGAGACCGTGAAGGGGTTCCGCGCGATTCTGGACGGTGAGTGCGACCAGGTCCCCGAGCAGGCGTTCTACATGGTCGGCGGCATCGAGCAGGCCTTCGAGAAGGCCAGGACCATGGGGCAGAGCTGACGGCCGTGCCAGACGGTTCGTTCAAGCTCGATATCGTGACGCCGGCCAAGGCCCTCGAGCGCGACCAGCCGGTCGTGTCGGTGATCGTGCCCGCGGCCGAAGGGTATCTCGGCATCCTGCCCGGACACGCGCCGCTCATCGCGGAACTCGTGCCGGGGGAGATCAGGGTCACACGCGCAACCGGCGCCGAGGAGACCATGGCCACGTCCGGTGGCTTTCTGGAAGTGACCCCCGAGCGCGTCACGATTCTCGCCGATACGGCGGAGAGGCCGGACGAGATCGATGTCGAGCGCGCCCGGGAGGCCCTGGCCCGCGCTCAGGAGCGGCTTGCGTCGCCGCCCCCGGGAACCGACATTGACCGCGCCCGCGCGGCGCTTGCCCGCGCCACGGCACGGCTTCGCGTCGCCGGTCAGATTCGCTAGCCGCAGGAGGCTGTCCGCATGACACAACTTCGCCCCCGCCGCGCGCTGCCGGCCGCGCTGCTCGCCGCCGCGAGTCTTGTGCCGCTTAGTGCGGCGCCTGAGACTCCCCGCGAGATGTGGTTCGGAATGTACGTGGGGGATATGAAGATGGGCCACCTCACGATTCGGGCCGAAAGCGTGCGCTTTCGCGGCAGTGACGCCCTCAAGACATCAAGCTCCGCCCGCACCGAGATGGTGCTCCTCGGAACCCGGATGTCGCAGGATATCGGCACCACGGCATATTGCGACCTGAAGGGACGCCCCGTTTACGAGGAGTTCCGCGTGTCCTCGGGCGGGAAGACGACGGAGGTGTTCGCGGAGGTGGGCAAGGACAGCATCGAGTGCCGCATGGTCACCGCGGCGGGCGCTACTCAGAAGACGATTCCCGTCCCCACGGGCACGGTGCTTGTCGGCGACAGCTACACGCCCACGCTCCAGGACCGGCCTGTCGTCGGCGCCAAACACGAACGAATGGCGTTCAACCCGCTGACGCTGGCGCTCGAGGAACTCACGATCGAAGTGCTTCGAGAGGAGACGATAGAGCACGAAGGCAAGCGCGTCAGCGCCGTCGTGGTGCGCACGGTCTCCCCGACGGCGGACATGACCGCCTGGCACTCCCCCGACGGCGCCGACATCTACCGCATCGAAGCCCCGATGGGAATCGTCATGCGCCGCGAGCCGAAGGAGAAGGCCGCCGGAGCGCCTTCGGGCGGCTATCAGCCCCCGGGGGACTTCGCCGTCGTCACGAGCGTCCGGCCGGATGTGACGCTTCCGCCGGACAGGCCTCTGGCCAGCCTGAAGATTCGGCTTTCTGGGATTCCGGACGCCTCATTCGCCATCACCGACGAGCGGCAGAAGATCGTCGCGCAGGCAGCGGGACCTCCCCGCACGGTGACCTATCAGATTACCGCCCGCGCGCCGTCGCCGGCGGCGGCAGCAACGCTGCCCGTCAAGGCCCCCGCCTTCAAGACGTGGCTTCAGCCGGATCCGTACGCCAACTCGGACGACCCCGCTATCGTCAGGGAGGCGCGCCGGATGGTGGGTGGCGAGAAGAACATCGTCAAAGCCGCCGAAAAGATTCGCCTGGGCGTGCGAGCCCTGATGACGTCCGACAGCAGCATGGGCGTGCTGCGCCCTGCCAGCGATGTCCTGAAGAACCCCTCCGGCGTGTGCCGCGACTACGCCATTCTGTTCACGGCGCTGGCTCGCGCCGCCGGAATCCCCGCTCGCCCGGTGGGCGGCTTCACGCTCTCGCGGGGCAGCTTCTACTATCACGCCTGGGCCGAGGTGTGGACGGGCAGAGAGTGGATGGCCGTGGACGCGACGCTTCCCGCCAGCACGGCGGACGCCGGGCACATCAAGCTGACGCAGGGCGACGCCACGCGGATGTACGCAATCGCTAAGGTCGCCGGGCAGCTCAAGGCGGAGATACTCGAGTTCCGGTAGCGCGGGCGGCGCGTCTTCTGTTAACATCAGGCCGATGAAAACGGTTGAACTGAGCCCCGAAGTCTCCTTCGGCGGCGGAAAACTCTGCGTGATCGCAGGTCCCTGCGTCATTGAAAGCCCGGACCTCTGCATGGACGTCGCCCGCGGCGCGAAGGAGATCTGCGACTCCCTGGGCCTCGGCTATGTGTTCAAGGCCAGCTTCGACAAAGCGAACCGCACGTCCGTGGGGTCGTTCCGGGGGCTCGGCATCGGCCGGGGGCTCGAGATACTGGGCGCGGTGAAGCAGGAACTCGGCGTTCCCGTGCTGACCGACGTTCACGAGACCTGGCAGGTGGAGCCTGCCGCCGAGGTGGTGGACATACTGCAGGTGCCCGCGTTTCTGTGCCGCCAGACCGACCTGCTGATTGCCTGCGGGCAGTCGGAGCGGGTCGTCAACGTGAAGAAGGGGCAGTTCGTCGCCCCCCACGACATGATAAACGTCGTCCGCAAGATCGAGAGCACGGGCAACACGTCCATCCTGCTCACCGAGCGCGGCGCGAGTTTCGGCTACAACCAGCTCATCGCCGACATGACGGCGATCCCCGAAATGCAGGCGACGGGATACCCGGTGATCTTCGATTCCACTCACAGCGTGCAGCGTCCGGGCGGCGAAGGCTCTTTCTCGGGCGGAAACCGCCAGCACATCGGCGTGCTCACGCGCTCGGCGGTGGCGGCGGGGGCTGACGGGCTGTTTCTGGAAGTCCACCCGGAACCCGATCAGGCGAAATCCGACGCCGCGTCTCAGCTCAAGCTCGAAGATCTGAAGCCGCTCCTCGAATCGGCCCTGCGCATATTCGAAGCCGTCCGGGCCGTCTGAGTCCCGCTCCTCAGGGGCTACTCCTCTTGCGAGAACGGGTCTTCGAAAGTGCCCGGTTCGTCGTGCGCCTGCGTGCTTTCGGATTCCCGCGGAACGCCCCGGAACAGCGCGGACTCGAGCCAGATGTTGCGCTTCGTCCAGTTCGGCGACGATCCGACGCTCGCGCCGTTCGACAGCTCTTTGTCGGCGATCTGCATCTTCGCGTCCAGGTCTTCGAGATAGTGCAGGGCGATGGCTTCCGGGATCATCGGCTGCTTGGGCGAGCCGTATTCGAGCTTGCCGTGGTGGCTCACGATGATGTGTGAGATCAGCATGCGCCAGAGCGGGTCGAAGTCCGGGATGGCGTCCATGGCCCGGTTTATCAGCAGCAGCCCCTGGCAGATGTGCCCCACAAGCTGCCCGCGGTCGCTCTGGCGGAAGCCGCGCTGCCACTCGTACTCCTCGATTTTGCCGAAATCGTGCAGGATGGTCCCGGCCAGCAGAAGGTCGCGGTTCAGGCGCGGGTAGTGGGCGGCGACGGTGTCCGCGAGTGAAATCACCGACACGGTGTGCTCGATGAGTCCGCCCAGATAGGCGTGGTGCACCATGGTGGCCGCGGGGGCCTGCGCGAACTTCCGCCCGGTCTCTCCCTCGATGACCAGGCTCTCGAGCAGCCTGCGGACCTGGGGATGACGGATCGTGCCGATCCAGTCCTTCAGTTCGCCCCGAAGCTCCTCGAGGTCGCGCGGCGACTGCGGCAGGAAGTCGGCCGGGTCCGGCTCGGAGGGCGGCGGCTCGATTCTGTCAACGGTGATCTGCAGCCGGCCCTGGTAGATGTCCACCTTGCCCTTGATCAACACATAGCTGCCGCCGCGCCCCATCTGTTGCTCGGCCTCCGTCGCGCGCCACTTCAGCCCGTCAATAGCGCCCGTGCGGTCCTGAAGCTTCATTCTCAGATAGGGCGAATCGTCGCGCGCAGCGCGGACTTCGCTCTCCGCCACCAGAAAGACGCCGCGCACGGCGCCGACGTCCTGCAACTCGCTGACCCAGGGTGATTTCAACAGTGTTCTCTCCGGCTGGTATGGTAGCCTAAGGGCCGCGGGCGGTCAACGCGAAGTGGTCACAGCGGGCCGCCATGTGGTTTCATCAGGGTTACCCGGACAGCGGCTCCGGAAACAGGAATTGACCAAGGAGACTGAATTCATCAATGGAGTCAACCGAAAAGACATTTGTGGAAAGTGAATACCGCGCGGCTATCAACGAGGACCATCGCCCGTGGGGCAAGTTCCGCGAGTTCCCCGTTGAAGGCGTCGGCGCGGCCAAAATAATCACGGTCAACCCCGGCGGCGAACTCTCGCTGCAATACCACAACCACCGGGCGGAGTTCTGGGTGGCGCTCGACGAAGGGCTCGAGATCACCCTGGGCGACCGCGTGTGGGTGGCGGAACCGAACGAGGAGATATTCATACCGCAGGGCGCGAAGCACCGCCTGCGCGGAGTGGGCGAAAAGCCGGGGCGCATAATGGAGTTCTGGCTTGGCAACAGCGCGGAGGATGATATCGTGCGGCTGGAGGATGCTTACGGTCGAGAATAAAGTTCGGTGATACAGGCCGGCACGCTGGCCGAACTGATTGAGAGGGCCGCCGGCCTCTACCCCCGGAATGTGGCCTACGTCTGGCGGCCGCTCTATCGCGCGCGCCGGTTCACGTACGCCGAGGTGTACAGCATGGCGCGGGGCGCGGCCGCGCTTCTCGAGGACAGCGCCATTGGGCCGGGCGACAGGGTCGTGCTGTGGGCGGTGAACTCGCCCTTCTGGGTGGCCGCCTTCTTCGGCTGTCAGCTCAGGGGCGCGGTGGCCGTGCCCCTGATGGCGCAGAGTTCGCCGGATTTCGTTTCGCGCATCGCAGGCATCACGGAGGCTTCCGCCGTCTTCAAGTCGTCAGCGCTGAAAGCGGACCCTCACCGGGCCTGTCGAGCCCTCGCCCCGGCTGGAACCCGATGACATCGCGCAGATTCTGTTCACCTCCGGCACAACGGGCAACCCCAAGGGTGTGCCGCTCACGCACCGCAACGTGCTTTCGAATGTCCGGGACATCAACCGGCTGGAGCTGATTCGCCCCGGCGACCACCTGATGTCCATCCTCCCGCTCGCTCATTCGTTCGAGCAGGCGGCGTCGCTGTTCACCTCCATCGCGCTCGGTCTCACGGTGACGCAGGCGGCGTCGCTCTCCGGCCCGCACGTGCGTATGAACATGGTCGAGGACCGCCCGAACGTGCTTGTGAGCGTCCCCGAGTTCCTGAAGCTGGCTATGGGCCAGATCGAGGCACGGGCGGCCGAGACCGGCGGCGCGGCGAAGCTGGAGCGGCTGTTCCGCATCGGCCCGAAGCTCCCGTTCTGGCTGCGCAGGGCGCTTGCGCGGCCGGTGCTGCGCAACTTCGGCGGGAGGCTGCGGCTCGCGATTTCCGGCGGCTCTGCGCTCGACGCACGCGTGGGGCAGAAATGGGAAGCGCTCGGCGTTCGCGTTATTCAGGGCTACGGCGCCACCGAGTGCTCGCCCGTCATCACCGCCAACAGCCTGGAAGACAACCTGCTCAGCTCGGTCGGCAAGCCGCTGCCGAGCGTCGAGGTGAAGCTTGCGGACGATGGCGAGATCCTGGTGCGCGGGCCGAACGTCGTCGCCGGCTACTGGAACCGTCCCGATGAGACCGGGGAGCGGTTCCGCGACGGGTGGTATTACACGGACGACCTCGGTGAATGGGACCGCGGCGGCCGCCTTCACATCCGGGGCCGTAAGAAGTTCCTGATCGTGACCCCGGCCGGAGAGAACGTCTATCCGGAGGATATCGAAAGCGAGTTGTGCGAGGAGCCCGAAGTCCGGGACGCCGCCGTTGTCGCCTGGGAGCCGGGCGGGGTGTTCGAAATCCATGCGGTTCTGCTGTTGAGCGCCGAGCACGCAGGCGCCGATTGCCGCTCCATCGCCGAGCGGGTCAATGCGAGGCTTCAGCCCCATCAGCGCGTGCAGGGGGCGTCCGTGTGGGACACCGAGGATTTCCCCCGCACGGTCACGCGCAAGGTCAAGAAGAACGACGTCCGCGCCTGGCTCGAGACCCGCGCCTCCGGCGCCGCTCCCGTCTCCACCGTACCGGCCGGGGCCATCGAGCGCGCTGTCGCGCAGGTTACGGGCGTCCCTGCCGAACAGGTGCTACCGGGCATGCGGCTCGAGGCCGACCTGAAGCTCGACTCTCTGGGCAGGGTCACGCTTGCGGGCGCCATCGAGGAATCCACCGGCCTGGTGCTGGACGAAGGTCAGATCGGGCCGGAGACAACCGTCGCCGAACTGAGGGAGCGCCTGAGCAAAAAGGAGCAGAAACAGGAGCGCCATGCGTTCAACGAAGCCCCGCTGACACCCCGGGGCGTCGTGCAGCGGACGATCTGGCAGAAAGCCCTTATCTGGCCCATCGCCTCGTATTTTGCGCCCACAACGGTCACGGGGCTCGAGCATCTGGACGGGCTGGAGGGGCCGGTTCTGTTCTGTCCCAACCACATTTCGCCCATTGACGCAGCCGTCGTGCTGAGGGCGCTTCCCGCGCGTTTCCACGCCACAACCGCCGTCGCCGCGGCGTCGGACGTCGTCTTCGACAACCCGGCGTACGGGCGGTATTCGGGGCTGCTGGAGCGCAGCATGAATGTATTCCCCTTCGAGCGCGAAGGGCAGATCAAGTCGTCGCTCCAGTACACGGCCAGGCTGATGGACCGGGGGTTTTCGGTGCTTCTGTACCCCGAAGGCCGGATCTCCACGGACGGGAAGCTGGGTGAGGTACTCGCCGGGGCGGGCCTGATTGCAGTGGAGATGGGCGCGCCCGTCGTGCCTGTGTGGCAGTCGGGGACGGACGGGGTGGTGCCCGCAAGCGCGGTGACGTTCGTCCGGCCGAAACGCCATCCGGTGCGCATCAGCATCGGCGAGCCGCTGCGGTTTCTGCCGGGGTGCCCGTACGATTCGGCCGCCCGCGAGATTCGCGGCTCTCTGGAGTCTCTGTCCGGCATGGAAAGGCCGGCCGGTTAGTGCGGCAGCTTCTCATTTGCCGTAGTTATTCGTAGATCTTTAGCATGAAGCTTGCAAAACTAAGTAGAAAGTGGTATGATTGCACGCCCCCACGCCGGATAGTGGGCTGCAGACACGAGTTCCGGCGCGGACTTCTTGGGTGGCAGGACTCTCAAATGATGACAATCAAGGCTCTCGCTGGCGGTGTGTGGCGCGTCGCCGGTAGTGTTGCGCCCGTACTGCCTTTCGACTCTTCCCTCATTTTCAGGAGAACCGGGTCAGTTCGCTCCGCGCGCAGGATGGCTTCGGCGGCCGCCTTCGCTGCGCTTGCGGGCGCCGTGCTCGTGCTTGCGCATGGCGCTGCCTGTGCGGCACCGATTGATCGCGAAGCGCACGTCAAGCTCACGGACGGCATCCGCGCGTCCGCAGGCGCGGAGGACCCGGCCTATGTCACCTTCTACGGTGACGCGACGCAGCTTCCCCGCAGGCATTACAACCTCGGTGACTACTGTTTCTGGGGCAGCGGTTACAAGAGCATTGATCTGCACGATGAGAAGCTCAAGGAAGCCGCTATACTCGGCGTGGGGATAGAGATCGCCTGGAGCGCGATGCAGGGCGACCGCCCGGTGAGCGACCTGGCGCCGACGGATCTCACCAGATACGGGGTGGAGGATCGGGTCAACGACTACTTTGGCGACGGCTGCACGATCTCCGCGCAGGTCGGCTACACGCCCGGCTGGGCGAACGGGCTCATGGGCAAGAACTATCCGCCCAACGTCGCGGTTGAGCAGGAGGTGCTGGTCATGGCCGGCGGAAACTCAGTGGTCAACCTGGCTCACTCGCCGGTCGTCGTGAACATCCCGCTCTGGTTTCCGTTTATCGTGACGCCCTCTCCGGTGCCAAAGACGCGGATCGAGGATGAGGTCATCACGACGAATTTCCAGCCCGACCCGGACCTGCAGGTTGACAAGCTGGGCAGGGTTCTCATCCGCACTTCCAGGAAGCCGATCATTGTCGGGACCGAGAAAGTCTGGGTGGACGAGGGCAACGGCTGGGTGCTCTGGAACAGGGTGGACAATATCTTCGATGCGCCCATCGGCGCCGCGGTCTACCAGGTGAACCGTCTCGGCGTGGTCCGGTTCAAACCAACAAACATCGAGCACGGCAGGACACCCGCGACCGGCTCTAAAGTCAAAATCTCGTATGACGCCATTGACGTTCAGTACACCGCCGGGGCGGATTACCTGTTCGACAACCTGACAGGCACTCTCACGCGAAGGGTCGGCGACATCTCCGGCTTTATCGCCTCTGAAACCTTTGACAGCACAACGCTCGACAGCAGATGGCAGTGGATGAACCCGCCCGCGTCCTGTGACGTGAACACAACTCTGGCCGGGCATCTGCACTACACTGTCAACTCGACCCCGCCGGACGGAGTGGGGCACTTTATCCACCAGAACTTCAGCGGAGCGGGCGACTTCCGGATGTCCGCCAAAATCACAAACGCAGCGTACTGGGAACTCGGGGTGCAGAAACCGCTGACCCAGACGGGCCTGATGGTCTATCAGGATGCGCAGAACTGGTTCCGCTACGGACTGACAACCGACCAGGGCCGCCCGTACCTCACCCGGTGTGTCAACGGCGTCACAACGACAACCGGTGGAGGCGGCGAGTACGGATGGCAGGTGAAAGCCCCGCGCTATATCACCGTCATGAAGTATGGCAATACGTACACGGCGTACACGCACTACAGGCCCGGCGCGACCGGGCCCGATGGTGATTATCAGTTCATCTGCACTTTCGACCAGACCCTGACTTACCCGCTTAAGGTCGGAGTCTCCAGCACGGGGCTCGATACGGCCGGCGTTGACGTGGACGAGGTCACCGTGGAGGTCCCGAGGATTCCCGCCAACGGCAAGGTCGCTGTCTTCTACAACTACCTCAACCCGGACCCGTGGCTCAGGTACGTCCGGGAGACGGTAGGGTATTTCAAGGATCGGATCAAGTACTGGCAGTCGTGGAACGAGCCTGATCTGTGGATGTGCTGGGCGGGCGGGCAGGACCTGCACGCTGTGATGCAGGGTCTGTTTGCTCAGGCGGTCCGCGAGGCCGACCCGGAAGCGCAGGTGATTGGCGGCGGGTACGCCAACGGCTCCAACCACCAGATCGAGACCGTCTACAAGATTGCCGGGGCCAACTCGTTCGACTATGCATCCTGGCACCCGTACCTGTTCAGCAACAAGGCGCCCGACGCCATCGGGTGGGAGACTGTCGCCCACCAGCGCGCGCGCGACATCATGGCCACCTACGGGGATGCTGACAAGGAGGTCTTCTTCGGTGAGATTTCGGCTGGCAGCGGTGTTCTGCAGAGCGGAGGCGGACTGAACGACCGGAAACAGGCAGACTACGGCTCGCGGCTTCTTCTGCTGTCGCGCAAGCTCGGCTGGGTAAAGTCTGTGCAGTGGTGGCCGGGAGAGGGCGATCTCGCGGACGTTGGCCTGGTTGAGGATAACGAGCACGGCTATCACGGAGGACTCTTCTACCGCATCACCGGGCGACAGCGCGACATATCGAAGCTGGCCCGCGTGAATGGCCGCGTCTCGATCGAGGTGGCGCACCATATTGACCTGACCTACCGGGTCGGAGATCGCATTGTGGTGTCGGGCGTCACCGAACCGGACGTCTGGTTCAACGGGACGTTCACTGTCGAAGCCCTGGAGAGCGTCTACAATCCGCTGTTCGGGACCTCGAAGCTCATCCGGATTATCACCAGCCAGAGCGGCAAGCCGGACGGCTCGGCAGTTGCGCCGTACGAGGGAAAGCTGGGCATTGTGCGGCCGTATGTCGAGCCGAAGCCGATCTTCTACGCCTTCCGCAATCTCGCCTCGAACAGGGGCATCCTCATGGACCTGTGCAGCTACGACGCGGACAGCCAGATCATTCCCGCTGAGGGAACGTACCCGGTTAGCAGCGTGCGGCTGGGAGTGCGCGACAGGTCGGAGATTGCCGAGGTTACCGTGCTGACCTCCCGCACCTGCACCGACGACAGCTCGCGGCCCGCGCGGGTCGCGGCGGGATATCAGGGATACGCCGGCCAGAGGGCTGCCGCGGTTCAACTCAACACGTCCGCCCCGGGCTTCTGTAATGAGAAATGGTCCATGCTCGCTCTGAGCTGCTCGTATTTCGGTGTGCAGGGCTCTGTCTCGGGCTTCCAGGGCATCGCTGTGGCGGGACTGCCGTTCCAGTCCCTGAACGGGGTAGTCAAGTCTGTCACGATTCCCCTGTCATGGCCGCCGTACGCTCCAGGCGAGGAGTTTACCTTCGAAACGTTTGCTGGGGACGGCTGGCGACAGGCCGCCACCTGGACGCCTCAGGAAACACTCTCCGGGCCCGGGACGATCAGCGTGGATCTGCCTTCGCCGGTGAATGCGCGTTACGTGGAAGTGCGGATCCGCAGGGCAGGCGGCGCCGACAGCGCCGGTATTGACGAGGTCGAGGTTCTCGACACCACCGGCGCCAATGTCGCCGAAGGCAAGCTCTACACGGTGGATGGCTATCAGGACTGGTTCGCCACACCAGAGGCTTCGCAGTACGAACTCGGCGAGGCGCGCCATCTGCCCGACAACACGAACGTGCAGCTTCCCCCGGCGGTTCTGTATCTGAAGGGCCAGG
>JAGVUD010000069.1 GCA_019136435.1 Armatimonadota bacterium
CCGAAGTCGCGCAGGCGCTCGGCCACTTCCAGCACCGCCGTATGCGCAGCGTCGTGCGGGGCGTAGATGATGCAGGGCACCGCCCGCGCCGCCGCCACGGGGCCGTGCATCAGGTCGGCCGACGAGTAAGCGCGCGCCCGGACGTAGCTTGTCTCCATCACTTTGAGGGCGCTCTCGAGGGCCGTCGTGTAGTTGAAGCCGCGGCCGATGACGAAACACTCCTCGACATCCCTGGTCTCCTCCGCCATTGCAGCGACGCAGTCTGTTGCCCTGAGGGCCCGCGCTATAAGTTCGGGGGCCGCGTTCAGGGCCTCGAGATGATCCGGGCGCTCCATCAGGGCGGCCGAGATGAGCGCAATGCTCGCGAGCGAAGCGGTGTAGGTCTTGGTCGCGGCGACGCTCTTCTCGGGCCCCGCGTCCATCGGCATCACGATGTCCGCAACGCGCCCGAACTCGGAGTCGGGGTTGTTCGTGATCGCGACGATGGGGCTGCCCTGCTCTTTCGCGGCCGCCATATACTCGAGCACGTCCTTCGCGCCACCCGACTGGGAGATACCGATCACCATGGTGTTCTGGAGCGGGATCCGGCTGTTATACAGCGTGACGATAGACGGGGTAGCGAGAAAGGCGGCGAGATGGTTCTCGATCTGGAAGAGGTACTGCCCGTAAACCGCCGCATGGTCGGATGTGCCGCGCGCCGCCAGCACAATCTGATGGATTCGCGCGGACTCTGCCAGCCGCGCAACCTCGAGCGCCGGCTCGCGTTCGCGCTCCACGAGACGCTGGACGACCGCCGGCTGCTCGAGAATCTCCCGCAGCATGTGGTGCATGGGCTGTTCCTGATTCTGAGTCCTGTCCGGCAACTCCTTACTCCTCATACAGCAGGCATTTGGCCCGCTCGCCCATGTAGTGCGCCTGGTCTTTCTTCCACGAAGCCATGATTGCGCCGGCGTTCGCGCCGTCTTCGATCATCTTGCGGATGCTGTCGCCGCCGGCCAGGCGGTCGAACGAGTAGTTGCCGGACGGCGGCGGGAGCCGGAACTGAAACGCCTTCGGATACATCGTGCGGATGAGGATGAGAAGCTCAAGGCCAGTGCGGACAGGCTCGAAGGCATTGCGCCCCGTGACGTGCACCTGAATACCGGAACACGGCGTGTCCTTGTACTTCGAGAACCAGGGCACGAAGTGCGTCCCGCGGAACAGACACCCGGGCAGCTTCAGGGCATTGGCCGCCTCCGCCAGTTCCTCGGCATCTATCCACGGAGCGCCGATGGTTTCGAACGGCCGCGTCATTCCGCGCCCCTCGCTGACGTTCGTCCCCTCGAACAGGCACATCCCGGTGTAAACGGTGGCGGTTTCCGGCGTGGGCATGCCGGGGGACGGCATCACCCAGGGCAGACCCGTTTCGTCCCACCACTGCGAGCGCTTCCATCCGCGCATTTTGACGACCCTGAGCGCCGCCGGGCCCTGCTCCAGCCGCCGCGCCACGAAGTGCGCCACCTCGCCCATCGTCATTCCGGTGCGCGTGGTGACCGGGTACAGCCCCACGAACGAGGCGAACTTCGGGTCGAGAACCGGGCCTTCGACCCGGCTGCCGGTAATCGGGTTCGGGCGGTCGAGCACCCAGAGCGGCAACCCGTGCTCGGCGGCGGCCTCCAGGCAGTGCGCCATGGTCCAGAGAAACGTGTAGAACCGCGCCCCGACGTCCTGAATGTCGAAAATGAGCGCATCCAGCCCATTAAGCATCTCCACGGTGGGCTTGCGGTCTTTTCCGTACAGGCTGAACACCGGGATGCCCGTCTTCGGGTCCTTGCCGTCCGACACGATGGCCCCGTCCGCGACCTCGCCGCGGATTCCGTGCTCCGGTCCGAACAGCGCGCCGATCTTGAGGCCGCGCTCGATAAAGACGTTGATCAGCGGCTTCAGGTCGTGTGTGAGCCCTGTGTGGTTCGTAATAAAGCCGACGGTTTTCGATTTGAGTTCGCCGAGGTGCTCTTCGAGAAAGACCTCGGCGCCAAGGGTTACACGGTCCTGCATTGGGGATTCTCCTGCGCGCGTACGCGTGAATGAGTGAATGTCACCTGTAATGTTTGCCCGCCGACGCCAGAAAACCTCCTGCTGGCGATGTTTTCGGGCTGACAGCAAGGCGCACGAAAGGGCACCCGGCGTTCCGTAAGCGGATCCGGAGCTCGAAGCATCAGATGCCGGCGGCCATTACGGGCCCGAGCGCAGGTCGTTCATTAACTGATGCAAGCCGTATATCGTGTAGCCAAAGGCCACAGCAAGAACCAGCCCGACAACCATCAGCAGGCATACGGCGCCAATAACGAGCCCAACAAGAAGGCGCTGGCGCGGGTCCGGCCGGGGCTGCACAGACGGGGGCGGAGCGGTCCGCGCGGCGTCTGCCTGCGCGGTAGTGTCTTCCCCACCCTGCAGAAACCGATGGCCGCACTTCGGACATGCGATCTGCCGATCAGCCATAGTGCGTTATTGTGGGCGCAAGGCGCGCGAGCCGTCAAGCAACCGGCTTGCGAAAGACGGCAAGAACCGATTGACAGAGGGGCCGCCGTTCTGGTATATTCTGCTCGTCTGAAGGCGTCACGGGGCTGTGGCTCAGTTGGGAGAGCGCTTCCTTCGCACGGAAGAGGTCGACGGTTCGAATCCGTTCAGCTCCAGAGTTTTTCAGACAGCTTCACATATAGACGGCCCGGCAGGGATTCCCCGCCGGGCCGTTTGCATTTCCTGTGCGCCAGGCTACTCCAGTATGAAGTACCTTGTCCCTTGCGCAGTCGTCGTATCGTCGAGGAACACTTCAACCATCCACTGCCCGGGCATTCTCTGGGCGCCGGTTCCGGCAAGCGGGATGTCAACCGACACCTCCTGCGGATAGCCATCGCCTGTGGCGGAGAACCCGGCCGAGAACTGCTGGTACAACTGACCCGACGGAGTCCACCAGCGGATTGTCTGCACATGCGCGCCCGGCCCCAGCCCGCGCCAGACCGCTCTGGCTCGCAGGCCGTAGTAGGCATAGGCGTCAAACGGGCCGTCCGGGTAAAGCAGGCCCGTGCCCGTCTCCATCCCGAACACCCGCAGCTCGTCACACCGCACAAAGGGGATGGTAAGGCAGTGGATACGGCCGCTGGCCGAACCGAACATCAGCCGGGATGCCTGCCTGTGCACAACCGGATCGCCGAGCGCGCCGCCGATGAATATGTAGCTGCCCGCGCCCGTTGACTCCGAGAGTTCCCATATCTTGCCGTCCGACGCGCCCACATACATCTTGCCCGCGATGTCTGAAAGGACAACCTGGCTGGGGCCTGCCACCTCAGCGTAACCCGATCCGGAGCCCCAGGCGGGATTGATCGCCGCCGATGAACCCTGATCGAGGATGCTCCAGACCTTGCCGTCCTGGTCGGAGAGGAAGAGCATGGACCCGGTGTAGTGCACCCAGGGCGCGCCGTAGGGCTCTCCGCCGAACACGTGGGTCCAGACGACCTGTCCGGTCGCGGTCTCGACCTTGTAGAGCACTCCCTCATCGTCTGCGACATACACCATCGAACCGTCGAGGGTCATGCCCGGCGATGTGCTGATATGTCCGAGGGCCAGGCTCCAGATCTTCTGACCGCTTGTTGTGTCTATCGCCCAGAGGCTCGGCTGCGACTCCGCTACCCCCGCATAGCTCGCGAACACCGCGATGCTGCGTGCCGTGTCGAGCGCGGGTGATCCGGGGATGATATCGAGGTTGCCCGGCGCGAAGCGCCACACTTCCTGCCCGGTCGCGCCATCAAGCGCGACAAGCATGTTTGCGGTGGGCGACCCTGTGTTGTAGGTGGGCGCAAGCACGAGCGTCCGTGTCTGTCCCGCGAACGGCCCCACCGTAACCGGCGCCCAGATCTGTCCGGCCACCTTTCCGACAATCTGATTGCCCGAACCCAGCGAGACCGACCAGGCAGCCTGCCCCGTCACTGCGTCATATGCGTAGACATACGTGTCCTGCGAGCCTGTGAACACAAGCTGGCCGCTGTATCCGACGACCGTGGCTGAAACCGGAGGCCGTCCGGAAATCGCTGCTCCCGTCTCGGCCGGAGTGAAGTGCGGCAGTCCGGTGCTGGAGTAGAAGGAGTGCAGATACCGGTCGTTGGAACCGGAGAAGACCGTTCCGTGCTGGACCAGCACGCTGGGCGCCGAAAGGGCCGCGGCCATGGTCGAGTAGTTCCAGATATTGACCCCGTTGATCGAGTTCATCACCGCGACGACGGGGTTGTTCTCCGACAACTGGCCGAGTTCGTCCACGCTCGCGACGCGGTAATAGACGACTTCGCCGGGAGCACGGGGCTGCGGATCCGTCCACACCTGCGCGGTGAGCCCGGTGCTGGCGCTTGCCCACGGCCCGCTGCCGGAGCCCGACAGATCGATTGCCGTGGCCTCAGCCCCATCGCCCATAAGCCAGGTCAGCGTTACCGTCCCGTTCGATCCCGTTCCCGTGACAAGCCTCGGAGGCTGAGGCTTCTGAAGCTTGAGCAGGAACGGGCCCAGCGTAAGCGTCGTGGCGTTGGGAGCGCCTTCGGAGTTCTCGCTCTGCACGTGGAGATACCAGGTCTCAGAGGAACTGCCCTGAAGCGCCAGGGTTCCGCTGGTCCACGCCTGTTCGGAGCCATCGAAGAGGTGCGAGGATACGGACGTCCAGGCGTAGTTCAACGCGCTCGGCTTGCCGCCGGAGCCGAATCCGAGAACACTGGTGAACGTGAAGACAGTGTCGCGGCCATACACCTGCCCGGCGATGCGGTCGCACGTGATGTTCTGTGTCGTTGGCGCGGGCGGCAGGGTGCAGGCAGTCTTCGCCGCGGAGACGGGGCCCGTCACGCCGCTTGCGTTTCTGGACCTTGCGGCCAGCGTGTACGTCATATTCGACTGCAGCCCGGTGCTGGTCCACGCCGTATGCCCGCCTGCGGTCCACCCGGAGTCTGTGGTGTTCGTCTGATTGAGGATCATCGTGGCCGTCTGACCGGCCGCCGGATTGGTGAGGGCGCCGGAAGTCTGGACGGCGATCGTCGTTGCGGTCACGGCGCCGATGGTCAGAGACGGCGTCTCAGCGAGGGTGCAGGCCGGAAGCGGCCCCGCCCATGCCGTGCAGTTGTGCCATGCCCCGCGCGCCTCGCTGTGATTGTCCCTTGCCTGAATGTAGTACGAGTACCCGGTGTTCGGCGTCAGCGCGCTGTCGGTTGCGCTGGCGCCAGTGCCCCAGTCAGCGACGACAGGGCCCGATGTGGAGCCGCGCCGCACCTGCACGGCGACCGACCCCACGCGGTACCAGTTGGCGTTGACATCCGTGGGGCTTGAGTTGATGGACTCGGCCGCGCCGTCCGCCGCCGAGGGGCCCGCGCCCCGGTCGAGCGGCACGGTCAGCCCCAGCGAGATTGACGTCGTTGTGGGCGTGACGCTCGTGATGGCAGGCGCGGCGGGCGCCGCGTTGTCGACGAACATCTCGATGTAGTTCGACCCGCCCGTGTTGTTCCACGGGGTCGAGGCCCGGCCTGTAGCGGACACCGTCTCGAAGTGGCGCCGCACATGTCCGGCCTGGGTGGCTGTATGGCTCCAGCTCGCAGAGGTTGAACCCGAACTGACAGGCAGCCAGTCCGGCCCGGAGTCGATGTTGTTGGAACCCCACGAGCGCGTTCTGACCGTCCACGCCGCCGGTCCGCCCGACATCCCCGCGCTGCCGGCAACGCTTACGGATGGGTTGTTGCTGAAAAACGGCGTGGACGGCGCCGGGTTGATGGCTGCGCCGTTGACTGTCGATATCAGCAGCGTTGGTTCCCAGTCATCCCTGCGCCAGGTGAGACCGGCCGTGTTGACATCTCCGGCAGCGTCATCCGCGAACCTGAGTGAGAACCCGAAAACCCCGGTCTCGTTGTGCACTTTCACGAGTATGCGGTTCCAACCCGCGTTGAGGCTAACCTGCGTCACCTGGGAGTCGAAGACGTGAGCTCCGGGAGCCAGATTCTCCTGCGCTTTCACGCCGTTCAGCCATATCCGGATCTGGTCATCCGAGCCAGTGAACAGGTAGACGGTCTTCGCCGTGGGAGTATGGACGTAATTCCAGGCATATGCCGTGCTGTAGTCGGGCGCGTCGAGGGCGGCGGCCAGGTCCACAAAGCTGCTTGCCGAGTCGTACTCCTCCCACGTATCGCCGTTCAGAGAGGTTGATGGTGACGCCCACAGCGACGCCTCGTCCACACCCAGGCTGTTCGTCTCGATGCTCGTGCTGCTGTAAGGGCCGATGAGCAGCCAGCCGTTCTGGTAGCCGTTGAAGTACGGCCCGAGCGTGAGGGTGGTGCTGTTGGGAGTGCCCGCGGAGTTCTCGCTCTGCACGTGGAGATACCAGCCCGACGTCGAGTTAGCCGCCAGCGTCAGTGTTCCGCTTGTCCACGCCTGTTCAGAGCCGTTGAAGGTGTGTGTTGCCTGCGTTGTCCAGGCGTAGTTTAGTAAACTCGGCCTGGCGCCTGTGCCGAAGCCCAGCAAGTTTGTGAACGTGAAACTGGACTCGCCGCCGGCTGGCGCCGCCGAGCGTTCGCAGGTAATGTTGCTGCTGGTTGGCGCGGGCGGCAGCGTGCAGGCCGTCTTCGGGGCGGAGTCCGGGCCTGCCGCGCCGTTTGCGTTTCTGGACCTCGCGACGAACGTGTAGGTCATATTCGACTGCAGACCGGTATTAGTCCACGCTGTGTGCCCGCCTGCCGACCACCCGGAGTTTGCAGAACTGGTCTGCCGGTCTGGCCGGCTGTCGCGTTGGTGAGGGCCCCGGAGGTCTGAACAGCCACCGTTGTTTCGGTTACCGCGCCAATGGTGAGGACAGGGGTCTCCGCAAGGGTGCGGGTGGGGAGAGGACCCTGCCAGGCGGTGTAGTTGTGCCATGCGCCGCGCGCCTCGCCGTGATTATCCCTTGCCTGAATATAGTACGAATACCCGGTGTTCGGTGTCAGCGAACTGTCGTTCGCGCTCGTGATCGCGCCCCAATCGGCGACAACGGGGCCGGACGTGGAGTCGCGCCGCACCTGCACAGCAACGGACCCCACACGGTACCAGTCGGCAATAGAGGTATCGCCGGAGTACTCATCCGCGCCGTCCTGAGCAGAGGGACCCGCGCCGCGATCCAGCGGCAGGGTCAGCCCAAGCGCCATCGTCGTCGTTGTGGGCGTGGCGCTGGAGATTCCCGGCGCGGCGGGTGCGGCGTTATCAACGAAGAGGTCGAAGTAGTTAGATCCGCCCGAGTTGTTCCACTGGACCGAACTGCGGCCCGTCGCGGAGAAGGTCCCGAAGTGATGCCGGACGTGACCCATCTGCGTAAGCGTCTCGCTCCAGTTCGCAGCGTTGGGGCCGCCGTTTACAGGCACCCAGATATCCACTTGAGCTCCCCAACGCCAGGTCTTGACAGTCCAGGGCGCGGGACCGCCGGACATCCCTGCCGTGCCGGTGATGCTGACGGAGGAGTTGTTGGAGTAGAACGGGGCCATGGGGTACGGATTGGCCGCCACGCCGTTGATGGTCGAGATCTGAAGCGTCGGAACCCAGTCGTCCCTGCGCCAGGTGAGACCGGCTGTATTGACACTTCCGGCGGCATCGTCCGCGAACCTGAGCGAGAACCCGTATGGTCCGGTGAGGTTGTGGACATTCACGAGCAACCGGTTCCAACCGGCGTTCAGAGCAACGGGCGTCACTTGAGAATCGAAAGCGTGACTCCTCGGACTCAAAAACTCGTGAACTTTCACGCCGTTCAACCAGACCCGAATCTCGTCATCCGAGCCCGTGAACATGTAGACATTCTTAGCCGTCGGAGAGTGGACGTAGTTCCACGCATACGCCGTGCAACCGTCCGGCGCGGCAAGGGCCGCGACGAGGTCGACAAGATTGCCAGGCGAGCTGTAGTCCTGCCACGACTGGCCATTCAGAGGCACCCCGGGGGAGGCCCACAGCGAGGCTTCGTCCACTCCCAGGCTGTTCGTCTCGATGCTTGTGCTGCTGTACGGGCCGATGAGCAGCCAGTCCTTCTGATAGAGCTTGGAGGACAGCACCGTGACCGTCTCGGAGTGCGTGGGGCCGAACCAGGTCACGCCTTCGCGCAGCATCTGCCAATCGGTGGTGTACGTTCCAGCCGCGGGGGCCGTCATCGTGAACGTGAAAGTGCAAGTATTGCCAGGGCGCACGTCACCAGTGACGGTGTGCCGTGTGGCAGATGTGAAGGGGTCGCTTTCGTCCACAGCCCCCAGACGGAAGCCCTTTGCATCGCGCCACAGCACGCCCCTGTTTCGGAAGGTTACGCTGACAGTGTACGACTCGCCCTCCACCATGGTTGAAGGGATGGTGTCGCTGACGTAATCGCACGAGTATCTGTCATATGTCGGGGTCGTGCCGAAGTACGCGCAGATGCCCTTGTACATCCCCCACATGGCCACCGACCGGAAGAAATCGTCCGTCAGATAGAGAGCGTCTTTGGCGCAGTAGTCGTGGAAGGCGAGTTCCACCAGCACGGCGGGCCTGTTGGGGCGGCGGATTTCCCCGTAGGCCCCACTTGAGTTCTTGACGCCGCGATTGTTGAACGTGCTGTCGTACATCTCACGGATGGTGTTCAGCGTGTTGTTGTGCATGTTTGTCGCGAGCGAGAGGCTGTTTGCCACATGCGCCTGATAGGTCATGGTGCTGTCGTAGAACACCTCGGTGCCGCTGCCCTGGCCAGCCGTGCCGCTGGCATTCGTGTGGTGGGCGATGTAGATATCGGTGCTGTTATAGTCGGCCCAGCGCCACCGGCAGCCGATGTCGTCGTTATAGCGATTGACACCAGGCACATTCTCCTCGCCGCCTACGCCTGACGAGCCCGCCCAGACGCTTGCGGGATACCCCTGTGAGCGAAGCCACGAATACGCCCCCATCTTCCAGTACGGCAGACCCTCGTAGGGGTTGCAGCAGGTACTCTCATTCATTTCCCTGGTGACAAGAACGTTTGCCCCGTCCTGGGTCAGGTACTGGTAGAGAAGCTGTATCAGCCGGATCGAGTTCGTATCCTCCAGCACCGCCTCGCCGTATCCGCAGGGATCCGTGCGCTGCCAGTTCCAATACGAGCCGTTCCAGTAGCGTCCGTGAGAGGGACCGAGGCCGATCTTGCGACCGGCCAGCCCGGCGAGCCCGACCGACTTCGGGATCTCGGTGGGAGCGGGTTCGCCGAGGGAAGGGCTGACCTCGATGAAGTCCGCGAGCGGTTCTCCCTTTGCCAGCAGTG